>CAZKWG010000133.1:0-13416 GCA_964556105.1 uncultured Enterobacterales bacterium
CCGCGGCGGGCGCGCTGGGCGCGGCGCTGCTGGTGGCGGGCCTGGGCCGCACCCGCGAGGGGCTGATGCCGCCGACCCGGCTGCTGCTGGCGGGCGTGGCGGTGGGATCCGTGCTGGGCAGCGCCGTGAGCTTCCTGCTGGCGGCGGCGCCTCGGGCGCGGGTGGCGGCCGCGGCGCTCTACTGGACCAGCGGCAGCCTGGGGGCGGCGCGGCCCATGAGCCTGGCGGTGGCGACCCTGGCCACCGTGGTCGGCGGGATCATCCTGGCCGTCCGTCGCCGGGATCTGGACCGGATGCTGCTGGGCGACCAGACGGCGGCCTCGCTGGGGGTGGACGTGCGGAGGACGCGCGCGCTGCTGTTGGGCGTCTCCGCGGCCCTGACGGGGGCCCTGGTCGCGCTCGGCGGGCCCATCGGCTTCGTCGGGCTCGCGGCCCCCCACCTCGCCCGCATGAGCGGCAGCGCGACCCACGGCGCCCTGCTCCCGCGCGCGGCCCTCCTCGGAGCGCTGCTTCTGCTCGTCGCTGACACCCTGGCGCGCGCCTCCTTCGCCCCGCGTGAGCTGCCGACCGGCGCGCTGACCGCGGCCCTGGGCGGCCCCTTCTTCCTCTGGTTGTTGCGCAGCGCGCGTCCCGCGCCGGGGGCCTCGTGCTGAGCGTGGACGGCCTCGCCTGGTCTTACGGACAGCGCCCCGTGCTGAAGGGCCTCCGCCTCTCGGTCGGCGAGCGCGAGCGCGTGGCGCTGCTCGGCCGCAACGGATGTGGCAAGAGCACGGCGCTGCTCGGCATCGGGCGCCTGCTGCCCGCCCAGGGCGTGGTCCTCCTGGACGGCGCGCCGCTTCACCGCCCCGATCCCCGCCGAATCGCCTGCCTCTTTCAGGAATCGGCCCTGCCCGACGAGCTGAGCGTCGCGGAGCTGGTCGCCCTGGGTGGACCCCACGTCTCGGAGGCGCTCGCCGCGGTGGACCTGAGGGGGGAGCGCCGTCTCTACACCCTCTCCGGCGGAGAGCGGCAGCGCGCTCAGCTCGCCCGCTGCCTGGCGGCCCGGCCGCGCCTTCTTCTGTTGGATGAGCCTACGAACCACCTGGACCTGCAGAGTCGCGCCGCGCTCTGGCGCGCGCTCAGGGGGCGCGCCGCGCTCATCGCGACCCATGATCTCGCGCTCGCCGCCGCCTGCGATCGCGTGCTGCTGCTGGACGCGGGCGCGGTGGTCGCCGAGGGCTCGCCCTCGACCGTGCTCAGCCCCGAGCGCCTCGCCCCTGTCTTCGGCGTCACCTTGCGCCGGGTCGACGACCCGCTGGACGGCACCCCCCTCTTCCACACGCCGCTGCTCGGAGCGATACCCCCCGAGAAGGAGTCCTCACCATGATCTTCGCGCTACTTCTAGCATGCAACCGCGGCGAGGAGGCCCAGGACGGCGTCTCGCTCGAGACGCGCGCCTATGTGGTCTCCAAGGCCACCAACGAGCTCTTCGTCTTCGACCACGGGACGCTCGAGGCGCTTGGCAGCATCGACACCACCGTCCTGGCCGGGCAGGCGAACGCCAACCACATGGCCATGGTGACCGAGGACGGCGCCAAGGTCTACATCACGGCCAGCGACGCCGACACCCTGGTGGTGGTGGACGCGGCGCGCATGAGGGTGTCGAAGCGCCTGCCGGTGGGCACGCACGCCACCCACATGGCGATGAGCCCTGACGGCGACGAGCTCTGGGTCATGGTGGAGGGCGACAACGCCATCGCCGTCATCGACACCGAGACCGACACGCTGGTCCGCACGATCTCGGACCCGAGCTTCCAGATCCCGCACTTCGCCCGCTTCTCGGACGGCTTCGCCTATGTCCCGAACATCGGCGGCAACCACCTGAGCGTCATCGACCTCGCCACGGACAGGGTGGTGGAGACCCTGGTGGGCGAGGGGCTCACCGAGGGCCCCTGCGAGCAGGACCCCTGTGGCTACGCCGACGCGCAGATCGGCGAGGACGGCGTGCTGTTCGCGTCGAACTTCTGGACGGGCGACGTCATCGTCTACGACACCCTCGCCCATGAGCGGCTGCCCGAGGTCCACACGGGCGGGCAGGCCTGGAGCGCCTTCGTGAACCCCTTCGCCCAGGGCCAGCAGGACTTCGCCCTCGTCCCGAGCTGGACGGGCCGGACCCTGTCGCGCGTCGGCCTGCTGGGGGAGGCCCAGACCTACGATCTTGGCGACAGCGAGGTCTACGGCGTGAACTACAGCCCCACGGCCCCTGGCCTGGCCTTCGCGCTCAGCCGCACCCGCCGGGAGGTCACGGTCTTCGACGCGGAGAGCGGCGAGCTGGTCGAGGCCATCGACGTGGGCGGCAACACCGAGACCGCCACGACCACCCCGGACGGGCGTCTGCTGCTGCCCGTCAGCAGCGCGGGCGCCGTGCTGGTGTTGGACACCGAGACCCGCGAGGAGCTGGCCCGCTTCGAGGGGATCGGCACCTACCCCTGGTCGGTGAGCACGGTCTCGGGTCAAAACTACTGTCATTAGTTTAATGGCGCCCGCGCGCTGTCGACGTGACGGCGCGCGGGCTTCGCCGAGCTGGCGGCGAGTCACCCGAGCGCCCTGGACGCGGGGTCCGAGCGTGGGTGTCGGCGGGGTGCGCCTCGAGACCGGGGGGACAGGCGGCGGCGGCTGCGGTGAAGATCGGTGCACGATCGGCTAAAAAGGTGGTCGAGCCGAAAGAGCGGCGGGGAGGAGATCCATGCACCGCGTCTTCAAGATGAGCTTCGCCTCGGTCTACCCGCACTATGTGGCGAAGGTCGAGAAGAAGGGGCGCACCCGCGCGGAGCTGCACGAGGTCATCTGCTGGCTGACCGGCTTCGACGAGGCGGCGCTGGCGGAGCAGATCACCTCGCGCGCCAGCTTCGATGAATTTTTCGCCCGCGCCACCCTTCACGAGAACGCCTCCCTCATCACCGGGGTGGTCTGCGGCGTGCGCGTCGAGACGATCGAGGACCCCCTGATGCAGAAGATTCGTTATCTCGACAAGCTGGTCGATGAGCTCGCCAGAGGCAAGGCGATGCAGAAGATCCTGCGGTCGGAGGCTCGCTGATGCCCGGCTGGCACGACGGCAACCCGCCTCCGCTGCTGGTCCCCCCGATCCCGGACCTGCCTCGCAGCGCGCACCCGCCCCGCTTCCTGATGCTCTACGGCTCCCTGCGAGAGCGCTCCTACAGCCGGCTGCTGGCGGAGGAGGCCGCGCGCGTGCTGGAGGGGCTCGGCGCGGAGGTCCGCTGGTTCCACCCGCATGATCTGCCGATCAAGGGCGCCGCCCCGGAGGACCACCCCAAGGTCCAGGAGCTGCGGGCGCTCTCGGAGTGGTCCGAAGGTCAGGTCTGGTCCGCGCCGGAGCTGCACGGCAACGTCTCGGGTCTGTTCAAGAACCAGATCGACTGGATCCCGCTCGCGATCGGGGCGATGCGCCCTACGCAGGGCCGCACGCTGGCCGTGATGCAGGTCTGCGGCGGGAGCCAGTCCTTCAACGCCGTGAACACGCTGCGCGTCCTCGGCCGCTGGATGCGCATGCTCACCATCCCGAACCAGTCGAGCGTGCCGAAGGCCTGGGAGGAGTTCCACGAGGACGGCCGGATGAAGGACAGCCCCTATCGGGACCGGGTCGTCGACGTGATGGAGGAGCTCTGGAAGTTCACCCTGCTGACGCGGGACCTGCGATCCTACCTGGTCGACCGCTACAGCGAGCGGCGCGAGGCGGCGGCCAAGGAGGCTCCCGCCGAGGGGCGCCCTCAGGACCGCATCAAGGCCGGAGGGCTGTAGCCAACCCGCCGCGCGGCGAGCGGGGTCCTACAGCCCGTAGGGGTTGGCCGAAAGGGTCAGGCCCGCTGGTCAGGGCCCGCGCGACGGCGGCGGGACCAGAGTCCCAGCGCCACGCCGAGCAGGGCCGCGCCCCCCAGGCTCCCGGGATCGGCCGGGCCCGCCGAGCAGGTGCAGCCGCCGCCGCCCCGGTAGATCTTGGCCTGGTCGCAGTAGGTCACGCTCGGATCGAGGTCGTCGCAGTCGTCGGGGGTCAGCGCGCCCGTGCCGGGGACCTCGTTGTCGAGATCGGCGTCGGTGTAGGTGGGGCCGTAGTCGTCGGCGTGCCCGAGATCGGCGTGGCCGTCCGCGTCCTGGTCGTAGTCGTCGTCGCCGCCGCAGTCGGCGTCCACGCCGTCGTACCAGGTGTCCTCGACCTCGGGGTTGGTGCCGACCGCGGTGTCGTCGCAGTCGGTGGGCTCGAGCTCGCCGGTGCCGGAGACCTCCTCGTCGCGCGCGCTCGTCGTGTAGGTCGGCCCGTACTCGTCGGCGTGGCCGGCGTCGGCGTAGCCGTCACCGTCCTGGTCGTAGTCGTCGCCGCCGCCGCAGTCGTCGTCCAGGCCGTTGTACCAGGTCTCCTCGACGCCCTCGTTGGCGTCGGGGTTCTCGTCGTCGCAGTCGGTGGGGTCCAGCTCGCCGGTGCCGTCGATCGCCTCGCCCGTGCCCGTGTTGCGCGTGGGCCCGTAGTCGTCGGCGTGGCCGGCGTCGGCGTAGCCGTCGGCGTCCTGGTCGTAGTCGTCGTCTTCGCCGCAGTCCTGGTCGTAGCCGTCGTACCAGATCTCGTCGGCGTCAGCGTGGACGTCCTCGTCGAGGTCGTCGCAGTCGCCGGGCTCCACGCCGCTGCCGTCGTCCACCACCTCGCCGCTGCCGGGGCTCAGGGTGTCGTCGCCCTCGTACTCGTCGGCCACGTAGCCGTCGCCGTCCTGGTCGAAGTCGTTGTCGCCGCCGCAGTCCTCGTCCAGGCCGTTGTACCAGGTCTCCTCGACGCCCTCGTTGACGTCGGCGGAGGTGTCGTCGCAGTCGGTGGGGTCCAGCTCGCCGGTGCCGTCGATCGGCTCGCCCGTGCCGGGGTCCAGGGTGGGGCCGTACTCGTCGGCGTACTCGGCGTCGGCGTAGCCGTCCACGTCCTGGTCGTAGTCGTCGTCGTCGCCGCAGTCCTGGTCGTAGCCGTCGTACCAGACCTCGTCGGCGCCGGCGTAGACGGAGTCGTCGGAGTCGTCGCAGTCGTCGCCGCCGAATTCCTCGCTGGCGTGGCCGTCCCCGTCCAGGTCCCAGCAGCCGGGCTGGGCGGCGTTGAAGGCGTCGAGCGCGTCCCCGTCGTTGGTGCCGACCGCGATGATGAAGCCGAAGGCGACGCTCGCGCCCTCCGCGATGGTGTCCTCGCTGTGGAGGTAGATGATCTGCTGGTCGCTGGTGGCGCCGTCGTTGTCCCCGTCGAAGCCGGCGTCCAGGGCCTCGCTGACCAGGACCTCGACGCCGCTCTTGAAGTTGACCTCCTCGGAGCCCGGATCGCAGAGGCCGATCCCGAGGGTGCGGTTGTTGGTGCGGGAGGTCGTCGAGCGGCCCTGGGCCTGGGCGTACTCCTGCACGCCGTCGCCGTCGTTGTCCTGCAGGTCGTTGCGCGTGTTGGTGGAGTTCAGCGAGTCGGTCGTGTCGGCCGGATCGATGAGGTGCATGTAGTTGAAGGACTCGAGGGGCTCGTCCGAGAGGTTCGTGACGGTGAAGTGCACGAACACCGCGAAGCCGTCCTCCTCCCAGGTCTCGGTCTTGGTGACCTGCAGATCCCCCATCTCCCAGACGTACTCGACGCCGATGAGGCCGTCGCCGCTGATGTCCGCCGACGAGGTCGTGGTCCAGTCCACCGAGGTGGCCGACGCCGACGTGCCCTGGACGTAGCCCGCGAACTCGTACAGGTCGCCGTCGCGCTCATACGAGAAGGCGCTGGCCAGGAAGGGGTCGATGGTGGTCGACCCGCTCTGGTAGTAGGTGAAGTCATACCAGGCGGGCGTCGAGCCGAGGTAGCCCTGAATGCCGGCCTCGAGGTCCGAGTCGAAGGCCAGCCCGTCGGACCCGTAGGCGATCTCGATGCCCGTCCCGCTGGCCAGGATGGGATCGGCGTGGGCAGAGGCGGGGGCCAGGATCAGCAGCAGCAGGGCGCCGGTGCGTGAGAGATGACTCTGTGGCATGACTTCTCCAGGGCGAACACGCGATGTTGGCGACCAGGGGGAGCAGCTCAATCCTGCTCTTTGAGGTTGAACTCGACGCGGCGATTGTCGGCGCGGCCGGCCTCGGTGGTGTTGGGCGCGATGGGTCTGGTCTCACCGTAGCCCACGGCCACCAGGCGGCTGGGATCGACGCCTCCCTTCTTGACCAGGTAGGCCACCACCGCGTCCACGCGGGACTGGGACAGCTTCAGGTTGAAGGAGTCGCTGCCGACGTCGTCGGTGTGGCCGCCGACCTCGATGAGCTTGATCTGCGGGTTGGCGTTGATGATCTTGGCCACGTCGTCGAGCAGGGTGTAGGAGACGGGCTTGATGACCGACTTGTTGAAGTCGAAGTAGACCTTGTCCAGGATGACGATCTGGGCCTTGCTCAGCACCACCTTGGCGGGGCAGCCATCCGAGCGCTCAGGGTCGGCGCGGGAGTCCACCGGCTCGTCGGGGCACTTGTCGCGGAAGTCCGGCACCCGGTCGCCGTCGCGGTCGGGGCAGCCCTTCAGCTCGACCGGGCCCGGGTCGTTCACGCACTCGTCCAGCCGGTCGACGACCGTGTCGCCGTCCGTGTCCTGGTCCGCCTCGGGGCAGCCGTCCTTGTCCTCGAAGCCGTCCTTGTCCTCGGGGTCGTTGGGGCAGGCGTCGCCGCCGTCCAGGATGCCGTCCTTGTCGTTGTCCGGGTCGGGGCAGCCGTTCTTGTCCTCGAAGCCGTCCTTGTCTTCCGGGTCGGTGGGGCAGGCGTCGTCGGCGTCCACGATGCCGTCCATGTCGGCGTCCTTCGGGCCCACCGGGGCATAGGCCACGGCCAGCGCCACGCGGTAGTCGGGCGCGCCCACGCCGGCCAGCAGGCCCGTGCCGCCGCTCAGCGTGGCGACCAGGCCCCCCTCGCCCAGCCAGCTCCCGTAGAGGTGCCCCTCGACGTTCCGCTTGTTCCAGGGGTCGAAGCCGTCCACGAAGGGCAGGATCGCCGTCACCTCGGCGCCGGCGAGCAGCGCCTCGTTGATGGCGTAGTGCAGGCCCACGCCGCCGTTCAGGTTGTTGCCCAGGCTGAGCGTCTCGTCGAGCGCCGAGGCCCGCCCCAGGCCGAGGCCCAGGTTGGCCGCCCAGCCGAGCGCGCTCGCGCCGCCGCCCACCGCCGCCGTCAGGCCGCCGCCCAGGCCGCCGTCCGCCACGTAGGCCTCGGTCGAGCCCGTGGGCAGATCGAGGTAGGGGGCCACCGCCAGGCCGAAGCCTTCACCGCGGACCAGGGGCAGGGTCGCGCCCAGCCGCAGGTCGCCCATGGCGAAGACCTGGTCGACGCTCTGCTCTCCCATGCCCGTGCCCGTGGGCTCGGCCAGGCGCACCGAGGGGTAGACGGGCACCTCCAGGTCGAAGCGCACCCGACCCGCCAGGTTGTAGCCGCCCATCAGGCGGGTGGAGATCTGGCTGGCCACCACCTGCTCTTCGGTGCCGTCCTCGTACTCCACCACCAGCGGGCTGTTGGCGTAGACCAGACCGCCACCGGCGTAGAACGCCCCAGGGCTGCCGATCCCAGGCGCGCCGAGCTGAAGCGTTCCCTGGCGATCGAACATCGCGCCCGAGAAGCCGAAGGTGTCCACGTCCGTCGCATGCGACCGCGCGCTGCTGACGAGAAGGAGAACAGCGGATGATCGGAGGAACAGCTTGACCATGATTCTCTGCTTCCTGGGCTGAGCATTGGACGGGGATGGACGGGCCGCCGACGAGGGCGGGCCAGCCCGGTCACCTGTCGAAACGTAGGGCGTTTGAGCGAAGAATTCAACGCCTCGGGTGCGAATTGTCGCCGTTCTGCACACCGAAGTCTCAAAAGGAGACGGGCCCACAGGTGCCCTTCTGAGCCATCATCCCATATCGCGGTCTTCAGAGGGCGATCTCCCGTGCCAGGCGGAGTAGAGCCGCGAGAAGTAGGCGCGGTTCATGCCCACCGACGCCGCGACCTCGCTCACCGGGACGGTCCGATCGCGGCGGAGCATGTCTCGGGCCGCCTCCATGCGCGCACGCTGGATGTAGGAGACCACGGGCTGGCCCGTGAGCCGGCTGACCTCGCGCAGCAGCTGGCGTCGGCTGAGGGCCAGGCGCTTCGCCAACAGCGCCACCGACAGCTCGGGGTCGGCGAGCCGCTCCTGGACCAGGGCCTCCAGCCGGCCCAGGAGGAGGCGATCCTCGTCGGTCATGGCCTCGGGAGGCAGGCGCGCGCCGTCGGGGGCGGCGGCTCGCTGGGGCGGCGGGGGCGCCAGGCGCAGGACGGCCTCCTCCAGCTCCCGCATGCGGAAGGGCTTGGAGAACCAGGCCTGGGCCACCTCGAGGCCGGCGCGCCGGTCGGCCTCGGCGCCCTTGGCGCTGACCAGGATGACCGGCAGATCGGCCAGCGCCGGATCGGCGCGCAGGGCGCGGCACATGGAGATGCCGTCCAGGTGGGGCATCATCACGTCGGAGACGACGACGTCGGGGCGCTGGGCGCGGATCGCGTCGAGGGCCGCGGCGCCGTCTGGGGCGGTCTGCACCCGGAAGCGCTGGCCGAGGTGGTCAGCGATATAGGTGCGTAGATCGGGGTGATCCTCGACGACCAGCACCAGCGCGGTGGGGGCGATCCCGCCCTCGTCGTCCAGCTCTGCGGCGTCCTCCTCCAGGCCTCCGCCCTCCAGCGCCCCGCCGGGCAGCGAGGCGCTCGCCGGGCTGAGATCCAGCTCCTCGGGGCGGAGGTGGGCCGAGCCGAGCGGCAGGGTGAAGCGGAAGGCGCTGCCGCGGCCGGGCTCGCTGTGCACGGTGAGCGCGCCGCCGTGCAGCTCGACCAGCTCCCGGGCCAGCGAGAGGCCGATGCCCGCGCCGCCGTGCTTTCGGCGATCCGCCGAGTCCACCTGATAGAAGCGCTCGAAGATGCGGGACTGCTCGGTCGCGGAGACGCCGACGCCGGTGTCCGTGACGCTCACGGCGGCGGCGCGGTCCGCTCCCTCTGCCGCCGGATCGGCGAGCATCTCCACGGCGACACGGCCGTTCGCGGGCGTGAACTTGAGGGCGTTGCCGATCAGGTTGGTGAGCACCTTGTCGATGAGATCCGGGTCGAACCAGGCGATCACGCCGTCCGCCGCGCTCGCCTCGAGGGTCAGCCCGCGCTCTGTGGCCGCCGAGGTGAAGCGCCCGACCACCTGACGCACGAAGGCGCCGAGATCCTGGCGACGCGCCCGCAGGGGCAGACCGCCGGTCTCGAGCCGCGCCACGTCGAAGAGCTGCTGGACCAGCTCCCGCAGCCGCTCGGCGTTGCGGTGCGCGATGGCCACGGACGCGCGTCGCCGGGCGTCCAGCCCCTCCGGCGCGTCCCGGAGCTCCTCCAGTGGGCCCAGCACAAGGGTCAGCGGGGTGCGCAGCTCATGCGAGAGGTTGCTGACGAAGGCGCTCTTGAGCGAGTCCAGCTCGGCCAGCCGCTCGGCCTGGGCGGCGATCACGGCGTTGCGGGACGCGAGATCGGCGTTGCGCTCCGCGAGGACCGCGGTGCGCCGCTGCACCTCCTCCTCGAGGGCGCGGATCCGGGCCCGGCGGTTCCGGCTGCGGACCCACACCACGGCGCCGGCGATCAAGAGCGCGCCCGCGCCGATGGAGGCGGGGAACCAGAGGGTCTCGACGAAGGCTGGGGCCCGCGAGAAGGGCACACGCGCCGGCGCGCGGCTCCAGGCGCCGCCCAGCGCCGCCTCGACCTCGAAGGTGTAGTCGCCGGGGGGCAGGTTCGTCCAGGCCGCGTGGCGCTCGGTCCCGAGCGCGCTCCAGGCGTCGTCGTAGCCCACGAGGCGGTAGCGGAACCGGAGCTGCTCGGGCCAGCGGAACTCCGGCGCGGTCCAGGTGAAGGCCACGTCGCGCTGCTCGCTGGAGAACGAGGCGCCCTCCTGCCAGCTCACCGGCGCGCCGTCCACGGCCATGGACTCCACCCGCACCGCCGGAGGGCTGAGCGGGGCGATCGTCGTGGGATCGACGACGGCGATGCCGAGCTGGGTGGGGTAGTAGAGCCGCCCGTCCGGGGCCCTGCCCACCGTGGGCCAGGCCGTGCCGTTCGCCTCGCGGTGGGGCATGCCGTCGCGCTCGGTGAACATGAGCGGGCTCAGCGCCGCGGCGTCCCCGTTCAGGGCCGCCTCGACCTCGGCGCGCCGCACGTAGAAGATGCCGTGGTTGGAGCTCATCCAGATCCGGCCCTGGCGGTCGAAGCTCACGGCGTGCACCGTGTCCACGGGCAGGCCCTGCCGGCTGTTCAGGCAGGTCGGCCGGGGCTTCTCGGGCGGATCGGGGTCGCGCAGGTCCAGGCGACACAGCCCCCCGTCCACCGTCGCCACCCAGAGCAGGCCCTCGCCGTCCACCACCAGGTCCCGGACGAGGTCCAGGCCCATGGCGTCGGCGCGGGTCCAGGTGTCCACCCGCCCGTCGATGAAGTGGCGCAGGCCCTGGTGCTCGACGGCGACGATCACCGAGCCGTCGCGCAGGCGCGCCGCCATGCGGACCCCCGCCTCTGGCCCGTGGGCCTCGACCAGCTCCCAGCCCTCCTCGGGCCCCTGCCCAGGCGGCGTCCGCCCCAGCCCGGAGGCCGTGTCCAGCCAGAGCGCGCCTGCGCCGTCCACCACCAGCGGGCGCGGCTCGGCCCACGGCAACGACAGCAGCTGGCACGAATCGCGTCGCAGCTCGCACAGCCCGCCCCGGCCGCCGAACCACAGTCGCCCGCGGGCGTCCACGGCGGCGGCGTCCTGCCAGACCACGCCCGATATCACCTGGCCCGCCGCGTCCAGGATGGTGACGGGGCGTATCCCCTGATCGATGCGGACCAGGGACCGCTGGATCAGGGCGATCCGCTCGCCCGAGGGCGCGGCCAGCACACCTCCGGGCGCGTAGTTCAGGCCCTCCACCTGCCCCACCAGCGCCGGGCGGATCAGGAAGATGCCGTTGCCGATGGTGATGACCCAGGCGGCGTCGCCGTCGGGCACGATGGCGCGGGCTGTGCCGCCCGGCCGCAGGAGCTCCACCCCGTCCAGCGTCACGGCGTGCTCGCCCGCCTGCCAGCGCCCTGATTTTCGGCGCGCGGCTCCGTCCTGGCAGGTCCTGGGGGTGCGGGCGTCCACCAGATGCGCCTGGCCATCCGGCGCTCGCCACCAGGTCCCGGTCGCCCCCAGGATCGTGAGCGCGTCGTCCTCCTCGGGCACGACGGCGCAGACGCCACCGGTGGGGACGTCGCCCTCCAGCGGCAGCCGCGTGAAGCGCCCGCTCTCCAGCCGCAGCACCCCGTCCAGGTCGGTCACGGTCGGCACCCCCGCGGCGTCCAGCACGACGCTCGTGAGGTCGGCCCCTCGCAGCCCCTCGTCCACCCCGTAGCGCCCGAGGAGCTGGCCCGCCGCGTCCAGGTGCAGCAGGCCACGCTGGTAGGCCAGCCACACGCCGCCGTCGCGCGCCACCGCGAAGTCCTGGAGCAGCCCCAGCTCCTTCGCCGGCGCGCGCGACGCGGCGACGGGCCGAGGCGCGCCATCCACCACGCGCAGCAGGTCCTCGGCGCAGCGCACCCAGAGCTGCCCGCCCTCCAGGACCGCCTCCACCGGCGGCGAGGGCAGCGAGGCCGCGCTCCAGGTCTGGGCCACGCCCCCTACGACGCGCACCAGGTCGCGCTGCTCGGTCACCAGCCACAGGTGGCCCCTGGCGTCGGCGGCGATCGCCTCCAGGCGGCTGCTGCTGAGCCCAGGCAGGTCCGCGGGCCGGAGCGTGACGAATTCATGCCCGTCGAAGCGGATCAGCCCGTCGTAGGAGGACAGCCACAGCATGCCGTCCGGCGTGCGCACGGCGCCGGTGAAGTGGCCGATGGGGAGACCGTCGGCCACCGTCCAGTGGTCCACCATCCACCCCGGCGCGAGCGCGGGCTCCGTCGAGCGCGCCAGGGCCGTCGAGAGGAACAGCAGGGCGCAGAACAGCGGGGCGAGCAGCACGACCAGGGCCTCAGACACACGCTACCGAGGGTTAACGCGCCGCCCTGGTGGGTGCCAGACGGGCCTGGCCCTGTGGACCCCTGTTCCGCCTTCCCCTCAGCCCCGGCCAGGGGTGCAGGCTCGCCCGGCCTGGGATTCGGCCGCCACCTGCGGCGCGCTTCAGGCAGACCCTGGGACGGGGGTGACGCAGCCCTGCGCCCACGGCGCCACACGGCCGTCGCGGACGGGCAGGACGGCGTCGGGCCAGTCGGTGGTGAGCGTGTGGCCGGCCTCGCGCAGCGCGCCCAGGAAGGCGTCGAGCCGCGCCATCGCGTCCGGCAGCACGTCGTGCAGGACCACGACGGCGTGCTCCTGCAGCGCGATCTCGGCGAGCGCCCGGTCTACCCAGCCCTCGGCGTCGAGCCAGTCGCCGGGCACCACGCTCCATAGGGCGCAGGTGGCCTCATGGGCCACGAGCCAGTCCAGGGCCGCGCCCGAGAGCAGGTGCCGGCCGATTCGTCCGCCGCCGCCGAAGGGGCGAAACCAGGGTGCTCCCTCGATCAGCGGCGCGAGCAGCGCGTGGGTGGCCTCGAGCTCGCGCGCGACGGCGTCGGGGCGAGGGTCTTCGCCGAGCGGCACCGCATGCGACCAGGAGTGGTTGCCGAGGTGGTGGCCCGCGTCGCGGATATGGCGCGCCAGAGCGAGCCCGCCCGGCAAAGCGAGCTGTCTTCCGAGCACAAAGAACCAGGCCGGCGCCCGGTGCGCGGCCAGGGTGGCGAGCACGCGCGGCGTCACGTCGGCGTCGGGGCCGTTGTCGAAGCTGAGGAGGACCCGCGCCATCAGTCCGTGTTCGCGGTCTGGCCGTCGCGCAGGCGTCGGTGCGCGTTGTTGGCGATCGCGACGCCCGCCAGCCAGCTGCGGAGATCCTCGTGGGCCGTCCGGGCGTGACGCTCCATGATCGCGTCGGTCTCCGGCACGCGCGTGGTGAGCTCCACCTGCATCCCGTTGGGGTCGTGCATGTAGATGGAGTAGCAGTACCCGTGATCGATGAGCATGTGCGGGTGCTTCGCCGCCGCGAGCTTCTCGGCGTAAGCGAGCACCGTCTCCTTGCTGTCGACCTCGAGCGCGATGTGGTGGTCGAAGGGGTCCTGGTTGCCCTTGATCGCCGACTCTTTGTACAGCCCCTCCTGGAACTGGAAGAAGGCGAGCGCCGTGCCGTCGGCGAACTCGAAGAAGCAGTGGATGTAGTTCGAGGGCTGCTCGGTGACCGGATCGGTGAGCTCCACGAAGGTGCCCGTCAGCGGACAGCCGAGCACGTCCTCGTAGAAGGCGCGCGTGGCCTCCATGTCCCGGGTGCGGAAGGCGTGGTGGTGGAACATCTTCACCGGGATGCGGGCCCGGCGGTTCAACGTGTCCTGGCTGAC
>CAZKWG010000134.1:0-13363 GCA_964556105.1 uncultured Enterobacterales bacterium
GCCATGAGCGGGCTGTCGGGGGCGCGCGCCTCCAAGATCGCGCCCAGCCGCCGGTGGAGGGCGGCGCGGCGGGCGGGGGCGAGGTCGCGGTAGATGACGTCGCCGGTCTTGCGGTGGACGAAATCGTAGCGGGTCTGGCCGCCGCTGCGGCGCTCGACGAGCAGGCCGCTCTCGACGAGGGCGTCGATGCGGTCCAGCCAGCTCTCTTCGGGCAGCGCGCCGCCGCGATCGCGGGCCAGCCCCTCCAGGATCACGTCCACGTCCAGCTCGCGGTCCGAGGCGGCGAGGATCTCCAGGATGTCCCGGTCCTCGGCCGTCAAGGACTCCAGGCGCCGCTGCACGACCTGGCGCACGCCGGGCGGGACCTCGAGGTGGCCGCGGGCGATCTCGCCCTCGTCGGTGGCCAGGGTCAGCCGCTCGCCCGCCGAGGCGAGCAGCCCCCGCTGCCTGAGCGAGCGCAGAAACTCCGCCAGGAAGAGCGGGTTTCCGGCGGTCTCGGCCTGGAGGCGCGCGGTCAGCGTGCGGGCGGCGTCGCCCGGCCCCAGCAGGCTCTCCACCACGCGCGCGACCTCGTCCGGAGAGAGGGCCGAGAGCGTGACGGCGACGGGGTTCACGCCGAGGTTCGCGCCGTCCAGGAAGGCGGCGACGGTGGACGCCGGCACGGCCTCGCCCCCGCGCACCTCCGCGCTCGGGCGGGCGGTGGCGAGGAAGAGCAGCGGCAGATCGTCCCGCGAGAGCGCCGCGCGGATCAGGTAGCTGAGCAGGGCCAGCAGGGGCGGCGGCGCGTGGTGCAGGTCGTCGATGGCCAGCACGCGCGGCCCGTCCAAGAGGAGCTGCTCGAGGGCGTCGCGCACGGCGTCGAAGAGCTGGTAGCGGGCGTCGCCCTGCAGCGCCCCGGCGCCGAAGAAGCGCTGAATGGCGACGGCGAGCTCCGGGCTGGCGCGGTCGCCCAGCTCGCGGCCGATGTCGCTGGCGAGCTGCAGCAGCAGCCGGTAGGAGCCGTCCTGCGGCGCCGCCTTGCTGGAGAGCAACGGGAAGCCGCGGGCGCGCGCCTGATCGATGGCGGTGCTGAGCAGGCGGCTCTTGCCCACGCCCTCCGCGCCTTGAAGCAGCAGCACGCCGCCCTGCCCGCGCCCGAGCGCGTCCATCGCCTCCTGAACCACCGCGAGCTCGACCTCGCGCCCGACCAGGGGCAGCTCCCAGGCGACGTCGTCCGGGGCCTTGCGCGCGCTGGCGACGGGGTCGAGCTGCTCGAGCTGGTAGAGGATCTCGGCGGCGGACTGGAAGCGGTCACGGGGCGCTTTCGCCAGTAATTTCAGGCAGATGTCTTGCAGGCGCCGCGGCAGCGTGGGCTCGTAGCGGGTGGGCGGCGTGGGCGACTGGCTCTTGTGGGCCTCGAGGTAGCCCGCCATGTCGTCGGCGTGGAAGGGGCGACGCCCGGCCAGCATGGTGTAGAGGATGACGCCCAGGCTGTACAGATCGGCGCGCGCGTCCACCGGCTGGCCGGCGATCTGCTCGGGCGAGCAGTAGGCCCAGGTGCCCACGCGCGTCTTCTTGCCCGGCTCGGCCATCTCCTCGAGATCCTTGACGATCCCGAAGTCGGTGAGCTTGCAGCGCCCGTCCTCGGTCTGCAGCACGTTGGACGGCTTCAGGTCCCGGTGGACCAGCCCGCGGCGGTGGATGTAGTGCAGGGCCTGGCAGATGTCGATGAGCACGGACTCGACGCGGCGCCAGCGCTCGGCGGGGGGCATCTCCTTGTAGCGGCGCAGGCTCTGGTAGAGGTCCGGCCCGTCCGCGTACTCCATGGCGATGTAGGGGTAGTCGTTGTAGTCGCCGTAGGCCTCGACGCGGATGACGTTCGGGTGCCGCAGGCGGGCGAGCGCGCGGAATTCCCGGCGAAATCGTTGGAGCGCGCTGCCGGCCTTGCCGCCCTGCAGCACCTTGAGGGCCAGGAGCTGGTCGTCTCCGTCCCGCACCAGCAGCACGAGCGCCATGCCGCCCTTGCCCACGAGGCGCTCGAAGCGGTAGGGGCCGATGGCCGCGCCCGGTCGAAGCAGGGCGCCGCCGAGCTCCACGGTCAGAGCGGCGTCGGGCGCGTCAGAGCTTTCGTGGGCCAGGGACACGGGATGGACCGTCCGGATGCGTGGAGCGTAACCAGGAGAGACGAGGTTCTCACCCACCGCCTGTTACAGCGGTCACAGCACGCTGCCCGTCCGAAAGAAACCGGTTAGCCTCGCGCACACCCGGCCTCTCCAGGAGTAACCATGATCGCGCTCATCCTCGCATCTCAGGCGTTTGCCCTCGACACCACGTCGCTCAGGTCCAACTCGACGGCCGACCTCTTTCGCGACCCTTATGACTACCTCATGATGCCGGGGGTCATGGCGGCCGAGGATGAGCGCGCCGTGATCACCCTGCTCAACGCCTACGGCGGCGCGGGTCGGTACGTCTTCGGCGGCTACGGCGAGGCGGGCCCTGGCGTCATCGGCGCGGCCTTCGACTTCGGCGCGGCCGGCTCGGCGTCCGAGAGCACGAACACCTACAAGGTGGGCGACGTCCAGACCAAGACCTTCTCCGACTCCGAGGCCAGCTCCTCGGCCTGGACCGGCCTGCTCAGCTACGGGATGCCGCTCTCCGACAGCATGGCCGTCGGCGCCGCCCTCTGGATCAGCCAGGGCGCCCAGACGCTCTCCTTCGATCCCACCACGGGCAGCGTGGGCGGCAGCCGCACCGACATCGACATCTCGGACGGCGACGACACCGAGGCCTTCGGCCTGGCCAGCTACAAGGGCCGCACCATCGCGGCGCTGGTGGGTGGCGCGATCTACAACGACGCGGGCTATCTCTCGCTGGACGTCGGGATCGCGCAGACCCTGGACAGCGCCACGGTCGAGGCGGGCTGGGAGTACGTGGACACGGAGATCAAGTACACGGGCTTCGTCCCCGGCACCTCGTTCTCCGACAACCGCAAGGGCATGGGCCCGGTGGCGAAGCTGGAGATCGTGCGCGCGGTGGGCGACAGCACGGACCTGCGCGTCACCGCCGACCTGAGCATGGCCTCGGGCGAGCCGGAGACGGCGCGGTCCACCGTCACCACCTCGTACACGGACTACGAGGTCACCCACGTGGACGAGCTGAAGAACGCCGCCTGGCGCACGTCGAGCTACGGCGTCCTGGCCGCGCTGCACATCGAGGGCGAGGAGATCTCCGTGCGGCCGGGCGTGCGCATTCGCGCCGGCGGCTACGGTGAGGAGCTGACCCCGTACACGCTCGACAAGACGGTCAGCGGCGACACCGAGACCGAGACCGAGTCCAAGTACGACACCTCGCTGGACCTCAGCACCTTCTCCTTCGGCCTGCCCCTGGCGATCGAGGTCCCGCTGGGCGACGAGGCGCGCTGGACCCTGCGCATGCTCGGCGACTGGACCTGGTCGCGCGCGAAGCTGGAGTCGACCACGCGCTACGCCGACGAGGAGACGGACTACAGCGACGTGACCGTCACCACCGACGTCACGACCGCCTCGGCCGCCGACGCCGCGCTGGGCCTGCGCTTCGCCCCGATTGACGCCCTTCGCCTGGACGCCGCGGCCTTTGGCGGCACCACCTTCGGCGGCGCCAACAACGAGGCGATCAACATCGGCTCGGTCTGGCTGAGCGCCACGCTGCTCCTTCCGTGAGCGTCCTGGGCGCCGCTCCCGTCCAGGTCTTCGTCCCCACGGCGCGGATTGGCGTGACGAACGTCAGTCCCTTCGCGGCGAAGCTGGAGATCTGGCTGCGACTCGCGGGGCTTCCGTTCACCCTGAAGCCCGCGAACATGGCGCGCGCCCCCAAAGGAAAGGCGCCGTACATCGAGGAGAACGGCGCGCTGATGGGTGACTCGCAGCTCATCATCGCCCACCTGAAGCGGACGCGCGGCGTCACCCTGGACGACTGGCTGAGCGCCGACCAGCTCGCGACCGGCCAGGCGCTGCGGCGCATGCTCGAGGAGGCGACCTACTTCGCCATCACCTATGCCCGCTGGGTCGATCCGGTGGGCTGGGCGGCCTATCGGCCGATCATGGGCACCATGTTCCCGCCCGTCGTGGGCGGCCTCGTGCTGCCCCTGGTGCGCAGCCAGGTGCGGAAGGCGACCCACAGCCAGGGCACCGGACGGCACAGCGCCGCGGACGTCTACGCCATGGCGGCGGACGACTTCGACGCGCTGGCCTGGACGCTGGGGGACCAGCCCTATGTGTTCGGCGATCAGCCCTGCTCGCTGGACGCCACCGCCGCCGCCTGGGTGGAGAGCGTGCTGGCCTTCCCCGCCGAGAGCGCGCTACGGGACGCGGTGCGCGAGCACACCAACCTGGTGGCCTACAGCGAGCGGATCAAGGCGCGCTGTTATGGGCAGCTCGTCAGAGGCTAGTTAATCTAGCCTGCCTACCGCACGTCCTCCTCCGTCCAGGTCCCGACCGCGCCGTGCTCGCGGATCAGGATGACCTGGATGGTGGCGCGCGGCCGGATCCCCGCCAGGCGGCCGAAGCGGAACGTGAGCAGCTCGCGGGTGAACACGCCGAGCCCCGCGTAGCTGCTGGCCTTCACCTCCACCGGCCGGTAGCCGGGCGCAGCGACCCGCACCTTGATCGGGCGGAAGGGCAGCCAGAGGAAGGTCAGCTCCTGCGGCGCCGGCCCGCGCGCGCGACGCCCCACCTTGATGACCGCCCCAGGCGGATCGCTCTCGATGCGGACGCGGTGGGCGCAGCCGGCGAGGGAGCCGAGGAGCAGGGTGGCGAGGACCAGGGTGAGCGCGAGGCGGCGCATGAGAGCTCCCGCAGGCATTGTAACGGAGCGCGGGGACGCGTAGGCTCCCTCCCATGTCCACCCTGCTGCTCCTGCTCACCCTCGCCGCCTGCGGCCCCGAGAAGAAGGCCCTGCGTCAGGACCGGCGCGAAGAGGCCACCGTCTCCGAGCTCGCCGACCTGTACTGGTCGGCGATCCGCTGGGGCGACAACCCGACGGCGGCGAGCTGCGTGCCGCAGAGCGAGCGCCCCGCGTTCGAGGCCTGGCTCACGGGTTGGCAGAAGGACGAGCGTCTGACCGAAGTGACGCTGCTGGACATCCGGGTGGGTAAGGAGATGGTGCCGCCGCAGAGCGGGCGCGTGCGCGAGGCGACCGTGATCCTCAAGACCGAGGGCTACCTCACGGCCGACCAGGTCCTCCGCACGGAGACCATCACCCAACGCTGGTATCGGGACGAACATGGCTGGTACGTCGAGTGGCCCTGAAGAACGCTGGACCCACGCGAGCGCGCTCGAGGCGCTCAAGCCCGGCGGCGCCCGCCTGATCCGGATCGGCCGAGAGCAGATCGCCCTCTTCCGGCTGAGCGACGATCGCCTCTTCGCTGTGGACAACCGCTGCCCGCACGAGGGCTATCCGCTGGTGCAGGGGGCGCTGAGCGGGCAGACGCTCACCTGCGTCTGGCACAACTTCAAGTTCAACCTGGAGGACGGCGCCTGCCTGCTCGGGGACGAGGCCGTGCGGACCTACCCCGTGCGGCTGGTGGGAGACCAGGTGGAGGTGGATGTCCGCCCTCCCGACCGCGCGCAGGAGGTCGCGCGCCTCTGGGCCAGCCTGGAGACCGGCCTCATGGGCGCCGAGATCGGCCGCGTGGCCCGCGACACGGCGCGCCTGATCGAGGCCGGGGTGGAGCCCGTGCAGATCGCCGCCTTCGCGGCGCGATGGGACGCGATCCACGCCGAGTACGGCACCACCCACGCCCTGCCCGTGGCGGCCGACGTCGCCGCCCTCTGCGCGCGCTGGCCGGGACAGGCCTCGACGCTGGCGCTGGTGCAGCTCCTGGAGATCACCTGCCGCCCGAGCATCCGTAAGCCGGCGCGCCCGGTCCCCGCGCCCGTCGATCCCGGCGAGGACGTCCTGGCCGCCGGAGAGCGACTACAAGCCCTGGTGGAGTCCGAGGACGCCGCGGGCGCCGAGGCCCTGGTGCGCGGCGCGCTGGCGCGGGGCTGGGGGCGCGCGGTGCTGGAGCCCTGGCTGCTGCGCCTGTGCAGCGAGCACTTCCTGGACTTCGGCCACATGACCATCTACACCACCAAGGTCTTCGAGCTGCTCGATCGCGCGGGCTGGGCCTGGGCCGATCCCATCCTGCCCACGCTGGTCCACGCCATCACGCTGGGCACGCGCGAGGACCTGCTGCCGGCCTGGGCCGGGACGCGGCGGCGCCTGCAGATCGTGCAGGCCGATCTGCCCCGCTGGTCGGCGATGGCGCGCCCGCCGCGACCGGGCTGGGAGCGCGCGGACGACGCGGGCCCCTGGGCGCTGCGCGACGCGGTGCTGGACGGCTCGCCTGCAGACGCCTTCAACGCCGTGCGCAGCGCGCTCGAGACGGGGGTGCCCTTGGAGCGCATCGCCGACGGGCTCGTGCTGGCGGCCAGCGAGCGCATCCTCCGCTTCGATCGGGCCATCGCCCGCGCGAAAGAGAACCAGAACGACTGGCTGGACGTGAGCCACCTGCTCACCTTCGCCGGCGCGGTGCGGGCCGCCGTGGCGCGCACGCAGGACCCGGCGCGGCTGCGGCTGCTCTTCCAGAGCGCGCACTTCACGCACCGCGCGGGCGCGCTGGACGGGCCGCGGCAGACCTGGTCGCCTCGCGCGGACGCGGACCTCGCCCAGCTACAAGCAGCGGTGGAGTCGAAGGACGTGGAGGGCGCGCTCGGCCTGACGGCGGGTCTGCTCGCCCAGCCGGACGGCCTGGCGCGGCTGGAGGACGGGCTGCTCGCCCTGGCCTTCGATGATCCCGCCACCCGCGGCATCGTCGTGGCGCACGTGATCAAGACGCTGGTGGTGGCGCTGGACGAGACGCGACGAACGGGGGACGCGACGCCCCTGCTGGCCACCGTGCGCTTCGCCGCCGCTCCCCAGCGCGAGCGCCGCGTGGCGCGCGTGGTGCACGAGGCGGTGGAGCTGGTGGTTCACGGGAAGATCCCGCGAGACCTGACGAGCGCTTCTGGCGGGAGCTGAGCCTCAGCTCACCGCCCCGCGCACCCGCGCCAGCGCCACGAGGATGCGCGCCGCCACGCGCGCGTCGGCCAGGGCGCGGTGCGCGCCGTCCTCCTGCGGGATCTCGAAGTAGCGGGCCGCCTCCTCGAGCCGCGCCCACTTCGGCTCGCCCGTCTCCCAGCGCGGCAGCACCCCTGCGCGGCCCATGACCTGGGTGGCGGTGAGCATCACGCAGGGCCCCCAGGGGCCGAAGAGCGGCCAGAGGCGCGCCATCATCGGCCGGTCGAAGCCGACGTTGTAGCTGGTGACCAGCACGTCCTCGATCCCGAGCCCGGCTCGCCAGGCCTGAAAGGCGTCCCAGGCCAGCGCTGGCGAGGGCGCGGCCTCGATCTCCTCGCGGGTGATGCCGGTCAGCCGCAGGGCGGGGTCGGCGGCGGGCGGGCAGGGCACGCAGATCAGGCTGGACCACTCCGCGGCGATCTCGCCGTCCAGGTCGAGCAGCACGGCGCCCAGCTCGCAGGGCATGGTCCAGCGCTCGCGCGGGAGCCCCGTGGTCTCCGTGTCGATGACCAGCCACTGGCGTCGCAGGACGGACAAGGCGCGCGCTCCCGCCCGGCCCTTAACCGCTGCGCGAACGGTCGACGGCCGAGCCCTGCCATGAGGGCAGCCCACGCTCGACCCGAGCGCTGGCGCGGCGGCAGAGCGAAGCTTCGCCGCCCAACCATCCCGGAGGACACGATGCGCTACGACCAGACCCCCCAGAACCCACCTTCCCCCCAGGGCGACCAGCCTCAGAACAGGCCGGCGGGCCTCCCACTCGGCCTCATCGTCGGCGGGGTCGGGCTCGCTGCCCTGGTCGGCCTCACCGGCGTGCTGGTGCTCCTGAAGCCCGCGGCCAACGACGAGGAGCCGACCTCCTACGCGGAGCTCAGCGTCCCGCCCACCGAGCTCCCCGCGAGCGTCCCTCCCGTCGAGCCCGAGCCCGAGCCCGAGCCCATGATCAGCGCGGCGGAGCAGCTCCGCGAGGCCCATGCCCAGGTGGAGGACCTGCAGACGGAGCTGACGGCGCGCGACGCCGAGCTGAAGAACCTCCAGGACCAGCTCACCCAGTCGAAGGTCGTGGACGAGCTGGCGCAGTCCAAGGCGCGCGCCAGACAGGCGGCGATCCAGAACGAGATCGCCAACCTGCGGACGGCACTGACGGCGGCCCAGGACGAGCGCGACGCGCTGCGCGCGGACCTCGCGGACGCGCTGGCAGAGGTCGACCGACAGGTCAAGCAGAACGACCGGCTGCGCACGACGGCGGTGGCCTTCAAGGAGGCCTCCTCGGAGAACCTCTGGTTCGCGTTCACGAACAACGCCAAGATCCGCATCTGCGACCGCGGCACCTACAAGCGCCGGCAGGCCTGCGAGGAGGACCTGGACGCCTGGTTCGACGGCGATCAGCGCGCGGACTTCACCCAGTGCGTCAACACGCAGCAGGCCATCCCGATGCTCTGGCGGGCCGAGGGCGACGTCATCCCGGCCCAGGCCCGGCGCGTCCAGGCGCGCGACCGCGAGCGCGGCGACGAGTGGTACGTGATCTACTGCGATCCCACGCTGCCCGAGCCGATGGCGAACCGGGACATCACCGAGGAGGCGGCTCCGGTCTTCGCGTCATCGGCCGAGTGAGACCTTCTCGGAACCCCGGCAGGTGATGCTGCGGGAAAGGAATGGCGCTCTCGTCCCACCAGGGCGAGAGCGCCTCGCGCAGGTGGGCGCGCAGATCGCGGCCCGGGCTCAGCGGACGAGCGCGCGCTCCGGCCGCGGCGATCATCGGGAGACAACGCTCCAGCCCACCCTCGAAGAGCCAGGCGCGAAGCCGCTCGTAGCCGCGCGAACGACGTCCGGGCTCCCCCGGATCACAGAGCACGTCGGGGGCGGCCTCCAGGCAGCGGTAGAGCCCGCGCCCCAGGCCGCGGCCCGCCCCGCCCTCCACCCAACGCTCCAGATCTTCCCAGGCGCCGCGCCCGGCGACGAGGAGCAGCAGCGTGCGCAGCGCGGGGAGCTCGGCCTCGCCCAGCGGCGGCGCGCGCCCGCGCAGCGGCGGTCCAGGTGCGCAGGCGGGCGAAGAGATCCGGTCGAGATCGAAGCCGAAGCCGGAGCGCGCCTCCCGCCAGGCCCAGCCCCAGGAGAAGCGCCCCAGGGCGACGGCGCTCCGCGCGGCGAGCGCGTCGAGGCCGAGCAGCGCCCGCCGCAGCGCCCCGAGATCCATCGAGGCCGCCGCGCGCAGCCGCCCCCGCACCCGCGCCCGGTTCGCCGCCACCACGCCCCAACCTGGAAGCCCCAGCTCGTGCGGCGCCGCCCGCCCCTCCGCCAACCCCGCGCTCAGGCGGCACAGCACGGCGGCCGCCGTCCCGGCCGGGATCTGGGACAGGTCGTCTCCCAGGCCGAAGAGGGCGCGCACGTCGGCCCAGAGCGCCCGGCTCGCGACGCAGGCGAGCACCTGCGCTCGCGCTCCCGGGCCCAGCGCCGCGCACAGCGCCCCGACGGGCTCTCCCGCCGTCTCGACGACCCAGCTCGCCAGCTCGCCGCGGGCGACCGGGAAGACCAGATCGAGCTGCTCCAAGGCGCGACGGCCGAGATCCTGGCTCAGCTCGGGCGGGAGCCGCAGCGCCGCCGCGACGCCCGCGAAGCTCGCCCGGACCACCCCGCCCAGGCGCCGCTGCAGGGCGATCCCCGCCTCGATCGAGCGTCGATCTCCCAGCAGGTCGGCCCACGAGGATCGCAGCTCGTCGTCCTCGGGCGTCGCCGTCCAGACCCGTCGCTCCGGCGCCTCGTGCTCGCGCAGCCGATAGGCGTCACCCAGCCGCGCCAGCAGGGCGAGGGCGGCGACGCGCCGACGCTCGGGCGAGCTCTCCACGGCCTGCGTGAGCGCGCGCGCGTCCCAGGCGCTGAGCGGGCGCGCCTCACCGTCATCGGGAGCGAGCCCCTCGATCCACCCCACCAGCCGACCCAGCTCCTCGGTCTCCGGCGGGTCGGTCAGCGTAAGCAGCGCTCGCGCGGAGCGTTCATCCAGAGGGGCGGGCCAGCCGGCGAGCAGCGGCGCCAGCGCGCCCCTCCCCAGGAGCGCGTCCTCGGCCCGCGCGCGCAGATCCGCCTGCTGGGCGACCCACGCCGCGTGGCGCACGCTCACGGCGGCACGTCCAGCACCTCGAGCCGGGTGACATGGCCCAGCTCGAGCAGATCGCCGCGGCGCAACGCGACGATCCCGAGGATCGGCTCGAGGTGGGGCCCTCGACGCAGCCCCGTCGCCGCCAGCGCCTCGACCTCAGCGCCGCCGATCCAGCGCAGGTGTCGACGGGAGACCGACAGATCGGTGGCGCCCGACCCGGCGAAGAGCACGCTGACGTCTGGTTGTGCTCCCAGGGGGTCCCAGCGCCCCAGCACGGGCCGCAGCGGGCCCAGCTCGCGCGCGAGGCCGTCCTCCGGCCCGCCGATCACCTCGAGGCGCACGCCGCCGCCCGCCAGCGACGGCCCCGCGGGAGCGCGCGCCCGCGGCGGCCCCTCCCCGGAGAGCGTGGACGAGAGCGGGCCCAGCTCGCGCAGCAGCCCGACGAGGCCCGGCGCGTCCAGGCGAGAGGGCCGGCTCGAGGCCATCATGCGCAGGAGCGCGACGAGATCGAAGCCCTCGGGCAGCGCGTCCAGGGCGGCCTTCAGGCGCGGGGTCAGCGGGACGCCACCCTGTCCGGTCGGCTGATAACCCGCTGCGCGCGCCGCGATGCCGAGGAGATGGGGCTGGGCCACCGCGACGAGCGGCGGCAGATCGTTCGCCCGCGACATCGCCAGCGCGAGGTGCTCCAGCCCCAGAAAACCCTGGGGCGTCGCCAACGCCAGGGCGCGCTCCAGCAGCGCGGTCGCCTCGGGGTCTCCGCGATCGAGCTCGGGCAGGCCGAGGCGCCTGGGCCGCAGCGGCGCGAGGTCGAGGATGGCCGGCTCGGCGGTCACCAACGTCAACGACCACCAGCGGGCGGAGGGGTCGGGCAGGCCCAGCGCGGCCACGGCGCGTCGGCCCGCCCGCACGGAGGTCAGCAGCGGCGCTCCGTCGGAGAGGGCGCCATACAGCGCCTCCGACATGGCGATCGACGCCTCTACGTCGAGCGCGGCCCGCGGCGCGAGGCAGGCCGACGCGCCCGCGCTCACCACACGCCAGGCCGGCAAGGCCGCCGGCTCCTCCGCCCCCGCGGCGCCGCACACGTCGAGCACGACCAGCGCCGCCCCGCGGATCACCGGCTCCAGCACGCGCCCCAGCGTGGCGGCGTCCAGATGTCGATCCCGCCCGAGCTCCAGCACCGGCTCGCCCCGCTCACCGCCATGGCAGACCACGTGGACGATCCGCCCGGCGCCCGGCGCCTCGGCGGCGTCCACCCTCCGCAGGCGGGGCGCCCGCGCCAGACACCCCTCCAGCGCCTCCAGCACCCGCGCGCAATCAGGATCGGCGGGGGTCGGCGACCAGACGAGCACCTCGAGGCGCTCCCCGGGCTCGGCGACGAGACCTGCCCCCTCCACGATGCGCGCGACGCGGCAGCCGCCCAGCGGCTCCCCCTCCGGCAGCAGCTCCAGCAGCTCCCAGGGCAACCCCCAGAGATCGCCGCCGCGCAGGTCGAGGAGCAGGTCCAGCGGCGCCTGCCTCACCGCTGCCGCCGCCCCGAGGAGCCCGAGACGCGCCTCGATCTCGCGCATCCCCGGGCCCTGCAGCAGCTCGGCGAGCGCGCGCCCCCCCTGCCGCTCGCGGACGCCGAAGGCCGCGTCTTCGCCAGGGACCAGCATCCCCCCTGAGGAGAGCCCCTGCGAGAGCTCAGCCTTCAACCTCGCGATCGCCTCGAGATCCAGCACCCCGAAGGCCGGCGGGCGCTCCGGCGTGGTGAGGGCTGCGCCGCGGCCCTCGGGGGGAGCGCCGAGCGTGAGCACGCTGCGCGTCGAGAGGGGAGTTCGGGCCACGAGAGACCTCTGCCAGGGGTGGATGTATCCCAGAACCCGGCGCCCGGACTGTCGACGGCGTTACAATGCCAGTCGGCGCGGGAGCGAACCATGACCATCTCCGACCGCACCCTGCTCGGCGCCGCCCTCGGGGTGCTCGACCCCGGAGACGCGCTCGCCCTGGACGAGGCGCTGGGTCCCTCCGAGCACCTCCGGCAGAGCGGCCTGGGCGCGCTGGCGGGGATCCCGGTCCCGAACGCGCTCCCGGGACCAACGCTCTCGCGCGGCTCCAGCGGCGTGCTCAGCGCCCCGGATCGCCCGCTGCGCCTGGGCGAGCGGCTCTCCTTCGTCCTCTGCTGGCCCGGCCTGCCCGAAGACGCGCGCTGCGCCGTCTTTCGCCGCGTCAACGGCGAGCGCTGCCGCGTCTACCCGAAGACGGAGACCTGGACGCCCCTCTCCCGCTTCCGTCAGCGGGACGGCTTGCCGCTGCTCGAGCTCGTCGTCGAGCCGCCCACGGGACCACAAGCCTTGGACGTGATCCTGGTCTCGGGCGACCTGAGCGAGCGCCCCTGGCCCGACGACTCGCCGCACTGGGAGGCGCTGCACCGCCGCTATCGGGAGGGCCAGGGGTACGGGATAACGGTCGATATTTATATCTCTTGATATCGACCGACGACGCCGCTACAGCTCCCGGCACACGCTCATGGTCGGTTGGCAGACGATCTTCACGCGCTCTCCCGCCCGGAAGGTGCGGCGGAGCACCTGCACGTAGTTTCCGTCCTGGTCGGGGATCATCAGGCGGTACGTCCCCGGCGGCACCCGCCCGGCGGCGTCGCGGCGCTGCCCGTCCGCGCCCACCAGGATGGCCCGCTCCACCCCGCTGACCACCAGGGTCGCGGGCTCACGGGCGGGCGCGGGCTCCTTCGCCTGCGAGGCGGGCGCGGACGAGGCGAGGACCGCAGCCGGCGCCTCCGCAGCGTCGACCGAGGCCGGCTCGACGCCCTGCTCCGCGGCCGGGCCGGCGACCACCGCCGCCCCCTCGACCGGCGTCACGGGCGCGGCCGGGTCCGCGGCCGGTCGGCTCCACCGCGCCAGGCGGGCGCTCACCGCGAGCGCCGTGAGCAGGGCCACGCCGAGCAGGAGCGCCACGACACGGACCGTCCGGCGGCCGGGAGCGCTCGGCGGCAAGGACAGGACCTCTGGCGTCAACGCGAGGTAGGTGTCCGGGCTGGGGGTCGAGGGCGCCGAGGGCGGCGCGGTGGGAAGCGCACCCTGCCGCGCGCCGCCCGGAGGGTTGGGCGACAGGACCCGATCGGCGCGAATCTGGATCCAGCGATCCACCAGGACCAGATGTTCCGCCTCCCAGAGCACCGGGGGAGGAGACGCCCCGTCGAACCAGAGGGCGCGC
>CAZKWG010000135.1:0-13357 GCA_964556105.1 uncultured Enterobacterales bacterium
GGCCCGAGAGGGCGTGAGCACGGGGATCTCCGCCCACGATCGCGCGGTGACCATCAAGACCGCCATCGACCCCTCGAAGGGGCCGGCCGATCTGGTCACGCCGGGCCACATCTTCCCGCTGCGGGCGCGCAACGGCGGCGTCCTCGTGCGCGCCGGCCAGACCGAGGGCTCGGTGGACATGGCCCGCATGGCCGGGTTGACCCCGGCCGCCGTGATCTGCGAGGTCATGAACGACGACGGGACGATGGCCCGCCTGCCCGATCTGGAGCGCTTCGGGGCGAAGCACCGGCTGCGCATCTGCACCGTGGCCGACCTGATCCGCTGGCGCCTGCGCAACGAGGTGCTGGTGGAGCATGCCGCCGAGGGCGCCGTGCCCGTGCCCGGCCTGGGCGAGTTCCGCGCCCGCCTCTACCGCTCGGTCACCGATGGTGGGCTCCACCTCGCGCTGTGGAAGGGCGAGCTGAGCGGCGATCTGCCGGTGCTGACGCGCGTGCAGGCGGCCAGCCCAATCGGCGACGTCTTCGGCTCGCTGGCCAGCGACAGCGGCGCGCAGCTCTGGGGCGCGATGTCGGCCATCGCCGCCGAGGGGCGCGGCCTCCTCCTGTACATGAACATGGCCCAGCCCACCGCCGACGCCCTGTTCAGCGGCCTGCGGGGTCTGGCCCGTCCGGCCCCTGCGCCCTCCGCCGTCTCCAACGG
The DNA here is from genome assembly GCA_964556105.1 of uncultured Enterobacterales bacterium. Lineage (GTDB taxonomy): Bacteria > Myxococcota_A > UBA796 > UBA796 > CAZKWG01 > CAZKWG01. The sequence goes on from CAZKWG010000135.1 coordinate 700, forward strand.
TGAGCTGCGCGAGCTGGGCACCGGCGCGCAGATCCTCGTCGATCTCGGCGTGCGCAGCCTGCGCCTGATGACCAACAACCCGCGCAAGATCGTCGGCCTCGAGGGCTACGGCCTCCAGGTCAGCGAGCGCGTCCCCCTGGTCCTGCCGACGGCGGACCCGCACCTCCACCACGCGCGCCTGGCGGGCTCCAACGCATCGCCGGGCGGCTACGCCAAGGCCTGAACACCATGCCGCGCATCATCGAGGCCGACCTGCTGGACAACGGCGGCCGTTACGTGCTCCTGGTCAGCCGTTTCAACGACTTCATCACCTCCCGCCTGCTGGACGGGGCGCTGGACACCCTGCGCCGACACGGCGTGAACCTGGACGAGCGGGTGACCGTGGTGTGGGCGCCGGGCAGCTACGAGCTGCCGCTGGTGGCCCAGCACCTCGCCGCCTCGGGGCGCTATGACGCCGTGATCTCGTTGGCCTGTGTCATCCGCGGCGGTACGCCGCACTTCGACTACGTGGCGGGCGAGGTGACCAAGGGCCTGGCCCAGGTCGGCCTGCAGACCGGCGTGCCCGTGGTCTTCGGGGTGCTCACCACCGACTCGATCGACCAGGCCGTCGAGCGCGCGGGCACCAAGATGGGGAACAAGGGATCAGAGGCCGCGCTGGCCGCGATCGAGATGGTCGGGCTCCTCCAGAAGCTGAAAGGCTGAGCCGTGGCAAGCCGCCGCCGTGCACGGGAATTCGCGCTTCAGGCGCTCTATCAGTCCGACCTGACCGACTCGCCCGCCGGCAAGGCGCTCGAAGCGCTCTGGTTCGTGCAGGTCGAGGGCCAGGACGCGCCCACCACCCGCCCCGCCGAGGACGAGGAGATCGCCTTCGCGCGTCGCCTCGTCGCCGGGGTCGAGGCCGGGAAGGCGGCCCTTGATGAGCTCATCGAGAAGGCCAGCGTCAACTGGCGGCTCTCGCGCATGCCCGTCGTGGATCGCAACATCCTGCGGCTCGCCGCCTACGAGCTACGCTTCTGCCCGGACGTGCCGGCGAGCGTGAGCATCAACGAGGCGGTCGAGCTGGCCAAACGTTATGGTGACAAGGACAGCCGCGCCTTCGTCAACGGGCTGCTCGACCGCATCGCGGCCGAGACGGGACGTGGCGGGCGGCGGCACGGCCCCACGAGCGCGCCCACGACATGAAGTCCCTCACCCCGGATCAGACCTTCCACGGCACGGTCTTCGCGCTCTGCCTCGCGGTGACCGTCGCCAGCGTCGTGCTCACGCCGTCCGACGCCGCGGTGAGCCTGTTCGGGATCGAGATCCCGAAGCTGTGCATGTGGAGCAACCTCACCGGGGAGAGCTGCCTGGGCTGCGGTCTGACCCGCAGCTTCACCTACATGGGGCACGGTCAGGTGCTCGAGGCCTTCCACCATCACAAGCTGGGCCCGCTGTTCTGGGCCTTCGTGGTGGCCTGTGTGCCCTGGCACGGGCGCAAGCTGGCGCGCTCCTTCCGGCGGGCGCTGCCTGCCTGAGCGGCGCTGTCTGAGCGGCCCCTCTTCCGTCAGGCCTCGGCGTGGTTAGACTCTTCCTGAACCCTGGGAGCCCCCGATGGTCACGCTTACCGAGACCGCGATCGAGAACATCCGACGCCTTCAGACCGAGTTCGAGATGCCGGGCTTCGGCCTACGCTTCGGGCTGCGCGGTGGTGGCTGCTCTGGCTACAAGTACGTGCTCGAGCTCGAGGAGGCCCCGACCGAGACCGATGAGGTCTACGAGTTCGACGGCGTGCGCGTGTTCCTGAACCCGGAGCACAAAGAGAAGCTGGTCCACACGGTCATCGACTGGGAGGACAGCCTGCTCGGCTCCGGCTTCAAGATCGACAACCCGCAGGCCAAGCGCCCCTGCGGCTGTGGCGAGTCCGTAGACTTCTGAGCCTTCGCCGCTGAGCGGCGCTCAGGGTGCGGTCGAGGACAGGCGCGCGCTCACCAGCGGGTCCGTGTCGGTGTGCTTGCGCAGGGCCGGGCTCCGCGGGTTGACCGCCGAGAGCAGGCGAGCGGCGGTCCAGCGCACCGTCGCGTCCGGGTGCCCGAGCGCCTGCTCCAGCAGGCTGCCCCCGGGCGGTCGGCCCTGGGCGGCGGCCTCCAGCAGGCAGATGAGCGCGTCGAGCTCAGGATCGGCGTGCAGGGCGCGGTTGTTCGGGCCCAGGTAGGGGACGCTGGGGATCTTCTCCTCGCCCGGCAGCACCCTGGTCCACAGCCGGCGCAGGTGGTTCTGCGCGCGTGAGGGGCCCGTGGCCTCCCTGGGCGCCTTGGGGGAGCGGTCGGCCAGCACGGCGCTCAGCCGCGCCTGCCACTCGGCGAGCGAGCGGTCCTGCATGCCCTCGAGGGACCAGAGGCGCCAGGCGAGCGCGGCGCGGACGTGCGGGGCGGCGTTGGCGGGCACGTGATCGAGCGGGACGGCGGTGACCGTGAAGTCCCGCACATAGGCGAAGCGGAGGGCGTAGGCCCAGGCCTGGTGCTCGAAGGCCACGGCGAGGGTCGGGTCGCCCGCCTCGAGCTGCGCCCGCCCGAGGGTGATGATCTCGGTGAGCAGGGGCCAGCGCCCCTTCTCGGCGCCGGACGCGCGCGGCGCGAAGGTCCCGAGCTGCCGCACGATGTGCGAGAGGCAGCGCCCGGCGTAGCTCGAGGCGCCCAGGCAGAGGCCGACCGCCTGACCGGCCACCAGGCTCTGGTTGTGTGCGCCGCTCTCGGCGGCCTGGAAGAAGCACTCCGCCTTCCACGTTGGCTCGGTGAGCGCCGCGCAGGCGGCGGCGGCGCGCTCGAGCTCGCCGGCGGCGGCGCGACGCTGCGCCTCCTCGGTCTGGCAGACCCGCGCCTCGACGGTGCAGGGGACCGTGTCCGGCTGGACGTCGGCCCAGGGGGAGGGGATGGGCCGCGTGAGCTGCAGGCCGTGATCGTCCTCCTCCTCCTCCGTCGCGGCGTTGCCGGAGCCCGTGAGCTTGACGTCCTGGAGGTGCGGGCGTCGGTTGCGGTTCAGGCAGGCCTGCTGCTCCTGCGTCCCGGAGAGCAGATCACAGAGCGCGATGGCCTCGCCGGGGTGGGCGACCGTGAGCTGGCGCACCAGCGCGATGCGCGTCACCACGTCCGGGATGGCGCCGATGGCGAGGGTGACGGCCTCCGGGTCTGTCTCCCAGCGCTCCGACACCCAGCGCTGCTGGCACTCCAGGTCGGGGCAGTCGGCGAACTGTCTGGGGAGACCAGGGCCGCAGGCCGCAAGAAGTACAAGCAGAAGTGGAGTCACGGCGCCTCTCAGGAGAGCGCGCCCGCCGCGCCCTCGCTCGCATCCAGGATGCCCTTGGGTCCGTAGCAGATCCACTGATCATCGGGCAGAGCGCGCATCACGCGGCGCTCGCGGCCGTCCTTCTCTCGCTCGAGCAGCCCGCCGGCCCGCGCTGGCTCCAGGATCAGGCCGTTCTCCGGGTCCACCCAGGCGTAGCGGTGCAGCCTGCGCACCTCGTGGGCCACCTCACAGGCGTGGATGTCCACCCAGAGGATGGTGCTGCTCCCGTCCTGCTCCGGCAGGCGCAAGGCGCAGAACTGGCCGCCGGTGATGCCCCACATGCGGTCCACCTCGACGTTGATCGTCAGCACGTCGCGGCCCTCGGCGGGCTTGCCCTCGCGGGCGGAGCTGCTGAGGTCGTAGTGGCCGAGCACACCGTCCTTGTCCAGCACGATGAGGTCGGGGCGCCGGTTCACGAAGCTGAGCAGGCGGATCGGCACGTCGGCCAGCGGCGTCGGCGCGGGCACGGCGTCCTTGCCGGTCGAGGGGTCGAGGATGCGCACGGCGCCCTTCGGGGTGACCACGCCCAGCCAGGTGCCGCCGCCCGAGAGGGTCATGGCCACCGGCCACTTCAGCTCGAAGCCGCGGTTGGAGGCGAGATCCCACCAGCGGCATCCGCCCTTCTTCAGCAGGACGGCCACCACCGCGCCGCCCACGCCGATCTCGGTGGCGCCGCTGGTCTCGGGGCCGCCGTCGAACATCTTCTTGCCGCTGGCCAGCTCGTAGACCTGGAGCGATCCGCGCGCCGGCACGGCGACGGCGATGCGCCCGTCGCGGTCCAGGTGCACCTCGCGCAGCTCGCCCTCGGCCTGGATGTCCTTGATGCGCGCGTTCTTCTGCCACCAGGCGATGCGGTCGCCGTGGACGGCCAGCCGGTGCTCGCCGAAGCCGCCGACGGCCGTGACGGGACCGGCGCCCCCCGCGCCGCCCGAGTGCATCAGCCCGTCGGCGCCGCCCACGCGCAGGCCGCCCATGGACCAGACCGAGGCGCCCGACGTGGAGGGCGCGCCGTGCTTGGTGCTCTGCACCGGCTGGAGGTCGGGCAGGCTGAAGATGTGGGCGGAGCGCTCGGAGACCACCGCCACCTGGCTGCCGTCGGGAGAGAGCACCAGGTTCTTGATGCCCGAGCCGCCGCGGGTGGCGAAGCTGGCGACCATCGCCCCATCGACCACGCGCAGCAGGGACAGCCCGGACGGGCCGGCGGCGATGACCATGGTGCCGTCGCGCGTGAAGCAGGCGCGCTCGGCGGGGGTCTGCAGGCGGTCCATGTAGATGGCCTCGACCCGGCGCAGGTCCATCAGCTTGGGCTGACCCTCCTCGTCCATGGCCAGCAGGCGCTCGCCCCGCGGGTCGAACTCCACGGTCTCGCCCGAGAAGCCACGCCAGGCCTGGCGGTCCTCCTGGGTCATGTCCCAGAGGCGCAGCAGGCCGTCCACGGCGATCGCCGCCAGCCGCGAGCCCTCGGGAGAGATCGCCACGCCGCGCATGGCGCGCACACGCCCGCGCGCGCCGTCGCGCTCCTCCTGGAAGATGGGCTGCGCGTTGTCGGTGCGGTAGACGCCCACGGTGCCGTTGTCGTCGCCCACGGCGACCAGGCTGCCGCCGCGCACGAGCCCGACGGCGCCGTGAATGGCACCTCCAGGCTGGAAGATGAGCTGCGCGCTCACTTCGCCGGGCCGTTGGAGCGCGACCACACCGCTCTCGTCAGCGGTCGCGATGGTGCCGCTGTCGGGGTCGAAGGCCGCGCCCGTGATGGGGGCGTCGTGAACGTTCGGACAGAACTGGTCTACGAGGTTCGGCATCGCCTACTAGGATAGTCAGCGCGCGGAGGCGAGGCCAGAGGGGGCGGCGATTTCGGCGGCGGGCGGGCGGCGCGAGGAGCTGGAGGGGGCCCTCGCAGGCTCCCTCGTCACGCGCTCAGAAGGTGTAGTAGCCGTTCAAGGTGACCACGGCCTTCCCCGTGATGGAGAGGTCGTCCAGGCCCATCCAGGCGAAGGGAGCGTCGACCGCGAAGCTCCAGAACTCGTCCTCGACGGGGTCCGCCGGGAGGTCTTCGCTCATCATCAGGCAGGCCACGTCCGGCCAGGCGCCGGCCATCTCGAAGGCGGCGTACACGTTCATGCCTCGCGGCACCGTGATGGGGGTGGGCAGCTCGATGCTCATGGGCACCGCGCCGTCCGGCCCGACGACAGGGTCGAAGGTGCCCTGGAAGAGGATCGTGGGGTTGGCCGGAGGGGTGGAGCTGCTCGACATGAAGACGATCACGTCGTGCGAGACATCGGTCGTGCAGTTGAAGCCAGGGTTCGCCTCCTGCGTGAACGTGGCGTCGATGGAGCGCAGGGAGAAGGTGAGCGCGGGCGCGAAGCGGACGGCCGCCCAGTGACCCTCTTCGCCGCGGGCCGGAGCCAGGCTGTACGGGAAGCCGATGTCTTCGACCTCGACGTTGTCGATGTGCGCGGCGATGGCGTGGAGGCCCAACGGCGTGTGGTCGAAGGGATCGACGCCGGGGGCAGCGAAGGCGAGCGACGAGAGAGCGAGGGTGAGCATGCTGGACTCCTTGAGACGCCGGGGGGAAGGTCGGCGTCGGAGGGGTGGATTGCACGCGGCGTGCCAGGAGAGCGCGCCTCAGAGCTGCACATCTCGACCAAATGCCCAGGCTGCTGAGCGCGGAACGTTTTGATGTCAAGAGGATTTTTCGGGGGGGCGATCGTCGTGCGCGCGCGTGGGCGCTCATGCGCGCGCATGAGCCCGCGAGGCCGAGGCGCCGCGAAGCGCTCCGTCCTCGGATAGATCTCGCCCACCCACCCGCTGGACGCCGTCCAGAACATGAGGCCCCGATGGGCATGCGCGCGACGCCCAATCCCGGCGATGCTCGACCGGAGATCCTCCGCGGTCACCTCTACTGGCTGGCTCCCGACGAGGCCCGCGGCGCCCAGCCGGCCATCGCCCATCCCCACCTGGTGCTCCAGGAGGACGCGCTGAACCGCTCACGCCTGTCGACGGTGGTCGTCTGCGCGCTGACCACCAACCTCTCGCGCGCGACCGAGCCCGGGAACGTGGCCCTGGAGCCCGGCGAGGGCGGGCTGGAGCGGCGCAGCGTGATCGTCGTCAGCCAGGTGTCCTCGGTGGAGAAGGCGCGCCTGGGGGCCTTTATCGGGGCGCTCTCCCAGGAGCGGGTGGAGCAGGTGCTGGCCGGTCTGCGCTTCCAGCAGGCCGCGTTCTTGAGAGGGCGATAGCGCGGCGGCGCGCAGCAATTACAGGAGCGCTCCCCCCATGCCTCGGCGAGCCCCGTGAACACCTCCGATGCCCGCGTCGCGCTGCTCCTCCACATGCACCAGCCGGACTACCGCGACCCCGAGACGGGGCGGCCCGGCATGCCCTGGGTGCGCCTGCACGCCAGCCGCGGCTACACGGACGTCGCGGCCATGGCCCTCCAGACCGGGGCGCGGCTGACCGTCAACGTGGTGCCCTCGCTGCTCGACCAGCTCCAGCACTACGCGGAGGGCGGGACGGACCGCTGGGAGGAGCTCAGCCGGGTGCCCGCCGAGGATCTGCGCCCTTCGGAGGTCGCCTTCCTGCGCGCGCGCTTCGTGCACGGCAATCCGACCATGCGCGGGGCCTCCCGCCGCTACCGCGAGCTGGAGGCGAACATCCAGCACCTGCGCAGCCCCCAGGATCTGCGCGATCTTCAGGTGTGGAGCAACCTCTGCTGGCTGGGCTTCACGGCGCGCCAGGACCCGCTGGCCATCCACCTGCTGGAGCAGGAGCGCGGCTACGATCACGACCAGCTCCTGGCCTTGATGGACCTTCAGCGGCGGGTGGTGGTGGGCGTGCTGCCGCTCTGGCGACAGCTCTCCGGCCTGAGCACCTCCGCCCTCTGCCACCCGATCCTGCCGCTGCTCATCGATCTCGAGCACGCCCGCCGCTGTTTGCCGGGCCTGCCCAGGGACCTCGGCGCCCGCTTCGCCTGGCCGGACGACGCCCGCCGCCAGCTCGCCGAGGGCAGGGCGCGGACCGAGGCGGTGCTCGGGACGCGGGCGCGCGGGCTCTGGCCCTCGGAGGGCTCCGTGAGCCCCGAGGTGCTGGCGATGGCGGGGGAGCTGGGCTTCTCCTGGGTGGCGGCCGATGAGGGCGTGCTGCACCGCAGCGAGCGGGATCGCGGCGCGACGGTGACCCGGCCCTGGCGCGTCCAAAATGGGAATGCCGTCATCCTGTTCAGGGACCGGGACCTCTCCGACCGGATCGGCTTTCATTACCAACGCTGGCCCGGCGCGCGCGCCGCCCAGGATCTGCTGGAGGGCGCGGCGCACGTCCTGGCGCGGGCGGGGGATCCCGGCGGCGTGGTGCCCGTGGTCCTGGACGGCGAGAACCCCTGGGAGGCCTACCCGGACGCGGGAGAGGCCTTTCTTCGCACGCTCTTCCAGAGCGGGCGCACCTGCTCGCTCGACGAGGCGGCGACGGTGGAGCCGGCGGGGACGATCTACCGCCTGCACACCGGATCGTGGATCAACGCCGACTTCAACATCTGGGCGGGCGACGTGGAGGATCGGCTGGCCTGGTCTCACCTCGAGCGCCTGCGCCTGGCCTGGGAGGAGGCGGGTCGCCCTGACGCCGCCTGGCCCTTCCTCGCGGCGGCCGAGGGCAGCGACTGGTTCTGGTGGTACGGCCCCGACTTTCACACCCCCTTCGCCGATTTTTTCGATGCGCTCTTCCGCGCTCACCTGCGCGCGGGCTGGCGCGCCCTCGGCCAGAGCCCGCCCGAGGCCCTCTCCGAGCCCATCGAGGCGCGCACCAACGGCCAGGCCCGCATCGGGCTCCCCGGCTCCGGCTCGATGGCCCAGGGCGGCGCGCCCGTCCGCGGCGGGCTGGTCTTCCGCGGCCCCGATGGCGAGCTGCGGGTCCGCCTGAACCTCCCGTCGCCGCGGGCGGCCCACGGCGTGACCGAGCTCGCCCGCGCCGAGCTGACGCTGGAGGTCGATGGCGTGGCCGCGATCCGCTGGCCCTACGCGCTCGAGGACGGGGAGCGCTGGGCCGAGCCGCTCGCCGGGAGCCCCGGTCTCGAGGAGGGCTGGATCTCGGCGGGGAGCGCGCATGTCGAGGTCGCGCTCGCAGGCGCCGCCGGTCTCGAGCGCGTGCGCCTGCGCCTGGGCCTGCGCGAAGGGGAGGCCGTGCGTTGGAGCTTTCCGGGGGATGGCTGGTACGAAGCGGGACCGCTGCGGCACGGCTGAGTCGCGGCTGAGTCGCGGCCCGATAGATTGTTGAGAGTCTGATATCGTGGGGAACCTCGTAGAAGGTCTCGCGCGGCCAGACTGAACATATGCGCCCCATCACGCTCCTGATCGCCGTTCACCACCATCAGCCCGCCGGCGAGGAGGATGAGGTGATCGCGCGCGCCACGGACGCGGCCTATCGGCCACTTCTCGAGGCGTTATGGGCGTTTCCAGGTGTGCGGCTCTCGCTCTCGCTCGGCGGCGTGCTCCCGGAGTGGCTGGACGCCTACGACCGCCCCTTTCTGGAGCGCCTGCGCGCGCTGGTCGAGCGGGGGCAGGTCGAGATGCTCGGCGGAGCGCACTGGGGCGCCCCGCTTCACGCGGTGCCGGATCGGGACGCGCTGGCGCAGCTTCAGCACCATCAGGAGTGGCTGAACCGCCGCTTCGGGGCGAGCGCCCGCGCCATCTGGTTGCCCGACGGGGCCTGGGACGGCTGCCTGCCTCGGCTGCTCGCCCGTGTCGGGGCGAACGTCACCTTCCTCGACGAGTGGGTGCTGGCGGGCTCCGGCCTGTCGGGGGCGCCGGACGGCTGGTACGTCGCCGAGCGGGAAGGCGCGGCCGTCGGGGTGCTGCCCATCGATCGCCGGCTCTCGGCCCTGCTGCCGTGGACCTCGCCGCGCGCGGTGCTGTCGGCGCTGCAGGAGCGCGCCAACCAGGGGCGCCAGCTCGCGGTGGTGGCCATCCCGGGCGAGCAGCTCGGCGTCCACCCGCACTCGGCGCGCTGGTGCTGGGCGCGGGAGCGTGGGTGGATTCGACGCCTCTTCGAGGCGCTGAAGGCTCAGGACTTCTGGCTGCGGACCGCGTCGCCCTCCACCGTGCTCCAGCGCACGCGACCGCGCGGGCGGGTCGTTCCGGCGACCGGCGTTCCCGCCGAGCTGGGCCTGGCCGCGCTGGAGGCCGTGGACGCGCGCGCGCTCCAGCGGCGCATCCGGGTGGCTGATGAGCTCCCGCTGGTGACCGGGGCCAGCGCCGGCGGCGTGGTCGGTCCGGCCTGGGAGACCTTCCTGGTGCGCCATGACGAGGCCAACCGCCTGCACAAGCGGGTGCTGCGCGCCAGCCTCGCCCTGTACATGGCGCGTCGGAAGCTGAAGGACAAAGCGGATCCGATGCTCACGCCCAGCGAGCCGGTGCTGGCGCTGGCGCGCGCGGCGCTGATGCGGGCGCAGGGCGCGGCCTGCTACCACGGCGGCATCGGCGGCGGGCTGCTGCGGCCCGAGGTGCGGAACCTCGCCTGGAAGGACGTCCTCCGCGCCGAGCAGACCCTGCGCGGCCTGCTCGGCGAGACGGGGAAGCTCCACCACGAGGTGGCGGACCACGACTGCGACGGTCAGCGCGAAGTGCTGGTTCAAACGCCCTATTTCAGCGTCGTCATTCGGCCGGCGGTCGGCGGCGCCATCTCCGAGATCGGCTACTGGGACCTGGGCAATCTGCTGAACACGCTGACGCGCCGCGAGGAGGTCTGGCACGACGAGCTGATCTTCGACCCCGCCCTGCCCATGCTCATCGAGGACGAGGAGGAGAGCACCGACGAGGTGACGGACCGCGGACAGGAGCGCACGCTGACCCACACCAGCGGCTCGAGCGAGCCCGAGATCACCAGCGGCGCCTTCCACTCGCTCACGGGCTCGTCGAGCGGGCGGCCGCCGCTACCTCCCTTGGAGGCGGATCTCGATCGGCTCCTCTTCGTCGATCGCTACCGCCGGGCGGCCTTCCAGGAACATTTTCTCGGCGGGCAGACGACCTTGGAGAACCTGCGGCGCGGGCAGCACCCCGAGCTCGGCGACTTCCTGGACGCCGCCTGGCAGCTCATCGACGTGGACGATGACGGCGAAGAAGCCCACGTCAAGGTCGCCCGCGAGGGCGTGTGCCTGGACGGCGACCGCCAGCAGCTCGTGCGGGTGGCCAAGAGCTACCGGCTCTACCGCGACCGTCCCTGCATCGACGTGGGCTGGGAGATCACCAACCGACTCTCCGAGCCCTTCCGCGCGCGCTTCGCCGTGGAGATCAACCTGGGCCTGGACGGCGTGCTCATCGATCGCTATCTGGAGATCCCGGGACGAGGCGTGTTTCCGCTCGATCACGTCTTCGAGGAGCCGGAGGTCATGCAGATCCACTGGGTCATGCGCGATCTCGGAAAGCGTGTGCGGCTGCAGTGGGCAAGTCCGGCGGGGCTCTATCATTATCCGGTGATGCTGCCGGTGCGGACGCGCCTGGGTTACAGGTCGGGTTTCCAGGGGACCTGTCTGGTGCTGGCCTGGGATCTCTCCCTCTGGGGAGGCGAGAAGATCTGGCAGGAGGTCTCCTTGGAGATCGAAGAAGAACCGTAATCCCCGCAGAGACCACCATGGCGCTCGGTAGCTTCGTCCTCGCCCTTCACGGGCATCTGCCCTGGGTGTTGAACCACGGGCGTCGGCCACACGGGGTCCACTGGCTCTACGAAGCGGCGCTGGAGACCTACCTGCCGCTGCTCGGCGTGCTGGACGAGCTCGAGCAGCATGGGGTCAACGCCAGCTTCTCGCTCGGGCTCACCCCGGTCCTGCTGGAGCAGCTGGCGAGCCCGACCTTTCAGCGTGGCTTCGATCGCTACATGGACGCCATGCTGGAGCAGAGCCGGGTGGACGGGCAGGAGCCACGTCTGGCGCTGCTCGCCGCGCGCTGGGAGGACTGGCTGCTTCGCCATCGCGACCGGTTCCGGGCGGCGCACCAGGATCTGGTCGCGGCCTTCGGACACCACGCCCGCGGCGGCCGCCTGGAGCTGCTCTCCTCCTTCGCCACCCATGGCTATGCGCCGCTGCTGCTCCACGACGCCAGCATCCGCGGTCAGCTCCGCACCGGCCTGAACACGTCCGAGCGCCTGCTCGGCTTTCGCCCGCGCGGCGTCTGGCTCCCCGAGTGCGCCTTCCGCCCCAGCGGTCCCTGGATGCCGCCCCGTCTGCACAAGGACCTGCGCCAGCGTGTCGGCGTAGACCGCATCCTGGAAGAGGAGGGTGTGACGCACTTCTTCGTGGACGCCGTCCATTACAAGGGGATGCGCAGCGAGGGCGTCATGCAGGACGGCGCCTTCGTCAAGGTCGGCTGGGACCGCGCCGAGCGCGACGCGGGGCGCGGCTGGCGCAGCGTGCTGGAGCCGCACTGGATCAACACCAACGGCGGCCCCAGCCGGGTCGCCGCCTTCGCCCGCCACCCCGCCGTCAGCGAGCAGGTCTGGTCCGCCGACGTCGGCTACCCGGGCGACCCGCGCTACCTGGAGTTCCACAAGCGGCGCACCGATGACGGGCTGCGCTACTGGCGCGTCACCCGCCGCAGCGCGGACCTGGCGGACAAAGAGCTCTATCGTCCGGAGGACATCCAGGCGACGGTCTATGAGCACGCCCAGCACTTCGCCAACACCGCCCGGCGCGCGCTCCAGGAGCATCGCGCCAGCACGGGGCGCGAGGGCTGCCTGACCGCGACCTTCGACGCCGAGCTGTTCGGTCACTGGTGGCACGAGGGCCCACGCTTCCTCCGCGAGATCCTGCTCGCGCTGCACCATGACGCGCAGGTCGTGGTGGAGAGCGCGGCGGCGCGGCTGGACCGCGTCCCGCCGGACAAGGTCGCCTGGATGCCCGAGGCGAGCTGGGGCGCCGGCGGTGGTCACGATGTCTGGATGAACCCCGCCCTGGAGTGGACCTGGGACGCGGAGTATCGCGCCGAAGACCGCTTTCTCGGCCTGCTGTGGGACTGGCGACAGTCCGGAGACCAGGAGCGTGGGCGCGACCTGGTGACGAAGGCGGCGCGCGAGCTGCTGCTGCTACAAGCCAGCGACTGGCCTTTCGTGGTCAGCACGAAGGGCGCGGTGGACTACGGATACCAACGTTTCTGCGGCCACCTGACGCGCTTCGATCAGCTGGTCAGCCTGGCCTACGACGTGCTCCACGGTCGGGAGGTCAGCGCGCTTCAGCTCCAGGAGGAGCGCGACGCGGACATGCACGATGTCTGCTTCGGCGAGATCCCGCTCGAGGCCTGGGGGTAGCGGAGCGGCTGGCGCTGGCAGTACGCGCGCCAGGAAGGCTCCCGCCCCCCCACCG
>CAZKWG010000136.1:0-13335 GCA_964556105.1 uncultured Enterobacterales bacterium
GTGCCCCCGAAGGGGGCGGTGGGGGGGCGGCTGCCTTCCTGTCACCCCTCCCCTCCCCTTGCCGCCCCGACGTCCGCAGGTGACATGCCAAGATGAACGACTACACCGCCTGCGACGCCACCGAGCTCGCCCGGCGGGTGCGCGACCGCGAGGTCAGCCCCGCCGAGCTCACCGAGACCGCGATCTCCGCCATCGAGGCGGTCAACCCGAAGCTGAACGCCGTCGTCCACAAGATGTACGACGAGGCGCGCGCCACGGCGAAGGGCCCGCTCCCCGAAGGTCCCTTCCAGGGCGTCCCGATGGTGATCAAGGACTTCGACGGCTTCCTGGCCGGACATCCCTGGACGGCGTCCTGCCGCTTCCTGGAGGGCTTCGTGCCCGACCACGACGCCGAGGCCATCGCCCGCCTGCGCCGGGCCGGCCTCGTCTTCCTGGCGAAGTCCAACCTGCCGGAGCTGGCCATCCTCGGCTCCACGGAGCCGAAGTGGAGAGGTTCCACGAGGAACCCCTGGAACACGGATCACTCAACCGGCGGTTCTTCCGGGGGTTCCGCGGCCCTGGTGGCCTCGCGCGCGGTCGCGGTGGCCCACGGCGGCGACGGCGGCGGCAGCCTGCGCATCCCCGCCAGCGCCAACGGGCTGGTCGGGCTGAAGGCCAGCCGCGGGCGCATCCCGCTGGGACCCGACGCGAGCGAGGGCTGGGGCGGCTACGTGCAGTGGGGCGTGCTCACCCGCACCGTGCGCGACACGGCCGCCTTCCTGGACGTGCTCGCCGGCCCCATGCCCGGCGACCCTTACGCCGCCCCCACGCCAGAGCGGCCCTTCCGCGAAGAGGTCGGCCGCGATCCCGGCAAGCTGCGCGTCGGTCTGGTCACGGGCTCCATCCTGGGGAAGACGACCCACCCCGAGTGCGTCCAGGCCGCCGAGGAGGCCGGCAAGCTGCTCGCCTCCCTCGGGCACGAGGTCGAGGTCGCCACCCTGCCCGTACAGGGCGAGCGCCTCGCCTGGGCCTACCTCGTGCAGGTCGCGTCCGGCGTGGCCGCCGAGATCGAGGACCTGGAGCGCTGGACCGGCCGCAAGGCGTCGGGCGATCTCTTCGAGCCGATCTCCTGGTTCCTCGCCCAGGCGGGCCACGCGATGAGCGCGCTCGACCTGTACCGCTCCCGCGAGACCGTGCAGGAGGCGGGTCGCCTCATGGGCGCCTGGCACCAGCGGTATGACCTCTTCCTGGGCCCGACCCTCGCCCACCCGCCCATCCGCCTGGGTGAGCTGGCGCCGAAGACCTGGGAGCTGGCCGGCCTCGCCGTCCTGCGCGCCCTGCCCATCGGCCCCGCCATCCGCGGCGTGCTCAAGGCGCTGGCCGGGAACAACTTCGAGCGCACGCCGAACACCCAGCTCTTCAACCAGACCGGCCAGCCGGCGATCTCCTTGCCCCTGCACGTCTCGTCTACCGGGCTCCCCATCGGCGTGCAGCTCGCCGCGCGCCTGGGTGAGGAGGCCACCCTGCTGCGGGTGGCGGCCCAGCTCGAGGCGGCGAAGCCCTGGATTCAGCGGAGACCGGGGGTCGTGGCCTGAGGCGCGGCAGGTGCCATCAGAGGTGATGCCATCGGTTTTGATGGCAGACCCCGTTGACGTCCGCGCGCCCCGGACTATATTCCCATCAAGATTGATGGCATCATTTCTGATGGCATCACTTTCGATGGGAGCGGCCCCATGGCGACCGGGACAGGAAAGCTGAAGCGAGAGGTCGGCAACTGGGTGGATGGGGACCGGTTCTGGGACCGCGTTCACGAGTACGCGGAGCTCGAAGGGCTGCTGAAGGAAGGCGCGAACGTCTTGATCGTCGCCCCGCGCCGCGTGGGCAAGACCAGCCTCATGCACGAGACGGCGCGCCGCCTGGGCGGCCAGTATCACTGCCTCATCGTCGACCTTCAAAAGGGGCTCAGCCCGGCCGACGCGCTGGTCGAGCTCAGCCTGGCGACCAGGGGCACCGTGAAGCTCTGGGATCGAACGCGAGAGGTCTTCAAGAACGTGCTGGAGAGCGTGACGGGTCGCGTCGAGGAGATCGGCATCGACGAGCTCTCCATCAAGCTGCGCGGCGGCGTCGGCACGGACTGGCAGGCGCGGGGGACCCGCCTCTTCGCCGCCCTGGCGGCCGCAGACAAGCCGGTCGTGTTGTTCCTCGATGAGTTCCCCATCCTGGTCAACCGCATCCTCAAAGGCTCCGACGGTCACCTCACGCCTGCCCGGGTGGCCGAGGCCGACGCCTTCGTCTCCTGGATTCGCAGCATGAGCCAGGAGCATCGTGGAAAGATCCGCCTGGTGGTCGCCGGGTCGATCGGCCTGGAGCCCGTCCTTCGCCAGGCGGGCCTGAGCGCGACCTTGAACGCCTTTACGCCCTTTCATCTGGAGCCCTGGGACCCCGAGACCGCTATCGGCGCCCTTCGCGCGCTCGCCGCCGAGTACGAGCTGAGCTACGAATCAGGCGCCGAAGAGCGGATGGTCACGCTGCTCGGCTCCTGCATCCCCCACCACGTACAGATGTTCTTCTCCAACGTCTACGAGCATGCGCGGCGGCGACCTCGGCCCCTGCAGTGTACGCTCGCCGATGTCGAGACGGTCTACAAGAAGCGCATGCTCAGCACACGCGGACACGCCGAGCTGAGCCACATGGAGGAGCGCCTGCGCATGGTGCTCGCGCCCGAGCACGTCCCCCTCGCGTTGGATCTGTTGACCGAGGCCGCGGTGAGCGACACCCTGACGGACGCCGCCGCCCGCGCCATCGCCGGACAACAGGAGCTCGATGACCCCAGGACCGCGCTCCGGGACGCCCTGGCCATCCTGGAGCACGACGGCTACCTGGAGCGACGGGAGGGTGGCTACGTGTTTCTTTCGGCCCTCCTTCGCGACTGGTGGGCCAACCGCTTCGGCTCCACCTATGAGCCGGTCGTCTGACCATGCGCCCTCTCATGCGCCACAACCCCGCCTTCCTGGCCCCCGAGGAGCTCGACGCCGGCTTCATCGTGCGCCTCAGCGATCTGACCACGCTGGTCGACATCGTCCGCGAGAACACGGACCGCCCCTCGAATCAGCATGTCCTGGTCATCGCGGCGCGCGGCATGGGCAAGACCACGCTGGTCCTCCGCACCGCCAACGCCGTGCGCTCGGACCCCGAGCTCTCGGCGCGCTGGTACCCCATCGTGTGGGGAGAGGAGGCCTATTCAGTGGGGACGGCCGGCGAGTTCTGGCTGGAGACGCTCCTGCACCTCGGCGACCAGACCGAGGACGCCCGCTGGAGCGGCGCGCACGCGGAGCTGCTGGACGAGACGGATGAGCAGCGCCTTCAGGAGCGGGCGTTGGCCCGGCTGATGGACTTCGCCGACGAGCAGGGGAAGCGACTCCTCATCGTCGTCGAGAACCTCCAGATGATCCTGGGCGAGCAGATGGCGCAGCGCGACAAGGGCTCGGGTTGGGTGCTGCGCCACACGCTGCAGAATGAGCCGCGGATCATGCTCCTGGCGACCTCGACGATGCGCTTCGATCAGATCTCCCGGCGCTCCGAGGCGCTCTTCGATCTGTTCCTGGAGCACCGGCTGGACCCGCTGACCCGCGACGAGTGCCGAACCCTCTGGCAGCGCGTGTCCGGTGAGCCGCTCTCCGCGGGTCGCGCGCGTCCTATCGAGATCCTCACCGGCGGGAACACCCGGCTGCTCTCCATCCTCGCCTCCTTCGCCGCGGGCCGCAGCTTTCGTGAGCTGATGACCGATCTGGTGCAGCTCGTGGATGAGCACACCGACTACTTCAAGTCCAACTTCGAGGCGCTGTCGCTGTCGGAGCGACGCGTCCTCAGCGCGTTGGCCGATCTCTGGCAGCCCTCGCTGGCCCGCGAGGTGGCCCGCCAGGCGCGCGTGGAGGTCAACGAGGCGAGCCGCGATCTGGGGCGGCTGGAGGCGCGTGGACCGATCACCGTGGTCGGCGAAAAAGGCCGCGCGAAGCTGTACCAGCTCACGGAGCGCCTGTACAACCTCTACCACCTCATGCGCCGCCGGGGGAGCCCCGCGCAGCGGGTGCGGGCGGCTGTGGAGTTCATCATCCATCTGTATCCGGAAGACGACGTCAAGCCGGTGATGACGAAGATCGCGGGCGAGGCGCTCGGGCTGGAGAGCTGCGTGCGACAGGACCACGTCTGGGCGTGGACCGAGGTGGCGAGGCGGCTGGCGCCCGAGCTGCAGAAGGAGGTGGTTCGTGAGGCGCCGGGGGGCTTCTGGGACCTGCCGGATCTGCCGAAGCAGGCCTGGGAGGTGGTGGCGGAGGATCATGAATTCTTGCGGGAGCGGTTTCCGTTGGTCTTTGAGCTTGGGGACAGGATGAGCGACCCGGAGGTCGAGACGTGGATTCAGGAGCGGCGGGACGATCTGGAGCGGCAGATCGAGCGGCTTCACGATGTTCTCCCAGGCTACTTGCCTGGATGGATACTGTCCGCCTTCCTGTACGAGATGTTGAACGACAGGGACAGGGCCGCCCGAAGCCTGCGCCGCACCATCGCGCTCTCCGAGGCTTCAGGCTTCCTTTGGCGCCGACTGGCATGGACATTGCGGGAAAACCCGGCCGCTCAGGAGGAGCACGTCAACGCGCTCGTGCAGGCCGAATGTCTTGCGGGCGACGACGTCGTCGAGCTCTATCAGCTCGGAGACCTGCTCGCCGACCTCGGAGAGTGGGAGAGAGCCGAACAGCTCGCCCGCAAGTGCCTTGCCCTCGAGCCAGGCAACGGTGGCCATCTTCTCCTGCTGGGACGTGCGCTCCTTCAGCAACGACGAACAGAGGAGGCCATCCCCACACTGGAACAGGCTCTCGCCGCGCTGCCGACCGATGCGGCCGCAGCCAAGCTGTTGGGCGAAGCCCATCTCAAAGCTGGGCGACTCGACCACGCGGAACAGTCGCTGCGTGCCGCCCTCGCCTTGGATCCGACCCGACCTGAAACCCACACCGAACTGGGCTGGGTGCTCGGGCAGTTGGAGAGGCCAGACGAGGCCGAAGCTGCATTGCGACAGGCGGTCGCGCTCGACGATAGACATGGCATGGGCTGGTTCGGGCTGGCAATCCATCTGCTCGTGCTCCGGGACGACGTCGAGGGCGCGCAGACCGCCTTCAAGCGCGCGATGGCGACCCTCACTGGACCACCGGCCCTCGCCACTACGATCACGATCCTCCCCCCCCTCCTCCGCCGCGGCGCCATCTCCGCCGCGCTCGCCACCGCTCAGGGCCTGCTCCAACGCGAAGACGCCACACCCGAGACCCTCTACGAGCTGGCCAAGGCCATCTGCACCTCGACCTCCGACCCCGAGGCGCTCACCCAGGCCCTCACCTGGGCCCAACAGGCCACCACGCTCGCACCAGCCTCCCTCCACATCCGCCACACCTACGCCACCCTGCTCGGCAAGCTCGACCGCTGGCCCGAGTCCCTCACCGAGGCCCGTCTCCTCCTGGCCGACGCCGACTGGTGCAGGTCGCACCTGGATGATCTCATCCACTACGTCATCGAAGCCGCCGCGGCCGGTCAGGCCAGACCCGCGCTGGCCGCGCTGAAGCCTTCTCCTGCCGCAGCCGTCGCCGAGCCGCTCGTGGTCGCCCTCGAGCTGGAGCTCGGCGAGAGCCCGCGCGCGCCTCAGGAGATCGCCGAGGTCGCGCGGGACGTCGTGGAGCGCATCCAGGCGCGGAGAGCCTACTCCTCCGGAGGATAGGCCTCCCCGTGCCCGAGCAGGTTCATGTCCAACCCATACAGCCCGCCGCGTCCGCGATCCATGATCCACAGATAGTCCGACTCCCAGCCGCCGACGCCGACGCCCCAGTGCATGTTGGGGATCCAGCTGCTGTCCAGGTCGATGACCACCTCCGGGTCCTCGCCGCCGTCCTGCCAACGGTAGACCTTGGCCGTGACATACTCGCCGATGTAGACGTTGCCGCACTCGTCGGTCCCGATAGCGTCGAATCCGCCGCCGCCCTCGGGAGAGACGTAGTAGTTGCCCGGCACGCAGTACATCTCGTCGTACCCGTACTCTGTGTAATCGACACACGAACCCTCGGTCGGCACCGCCGGATCCGAGGTGACGCAGTCGTCACCTTCCACGAGCCCGTCACAGGTGAAGTAGAAGTCGGTGTACTCCGTGTAGGTGATACACACCAACACATCCTCGAAGCTCAGGTTGCAGTAGCCGTCCTCGCCATCCAGCACGCAGGTCCCATAGAGGGTGTCGCAGTCATCCATGCGCGCCGCGTCCACGGCCGGACAGAACAGCGCCCCCTCCTCGTCCGCTACACACTGGCTCAGGAAGCTCGTGTCCAGCAGCTCGGTGGTGCAGGCGTCACCCTCGCTGAGCCCGACACAGGCGGCCGTGTCGACCTCGTGGACGCAGTCCGCGTCCGTCACGCAGGTGCCCGGCCCGCCCTGTCCCGACTGGAAGCAGAGGTCCCCCTCCGCGAGGCCGTCACAGGGCGGCGCGTGGAAGGCGAAGCTGCCCTCCAGGCCCGCCCACAGCTCGGGATCCGCCCAGTCGTCTCCCAGCCGATCGATGCGCCAGACCACCCCGCCGCCGAAGCTGCCGACGTAGAGCGTGTTCTGGTCCGGGCTGAAGGTGACGCCGTTGGGCGAGTACAGATTCTCGGCGATGGCGCGATGGTCGCCCGTCTCGGGATCGATCTGCAGCACCTTCCCCTGCGTCTGATCGCTGACGTAGACCAGGCCGTCCTTGCCGACCTCCAGCCCGTTCGGGTAGGAGATACCAGACATGATGGTCGATACCCCGCCCTCGGGCGTGATCCGCTTGACGCTGCCGGTGCTGACGTCGGCCACGACCAGATCGCCGCCCGGGAGGAAGCGGGTGCCGGCGGCGCTGCCGACGGAGGGCCGGATGATCTCCCGGTCGCCCGCGTAGTTGTCCTTGACCAGGTTGCCGCGCTCATCGACGTGCCACACCCAGCCCTCGGCGTCGAAGGCGAAGTCCTCGCTGCTGCCCAGGTTGATGTAGAGGTAATCGGTGGGCAGCGCCGGCATCTCGCCGTCGCAGTCCACCGGCTCGTAGGTGTTGTCGATGGTGTCGCCGGTCTCCGCGGTCTCGCCGGACGCGGACGTGTCCGAGGTCTCCCCGGGGCTCGTGTCCGAGTCGGTGCTCGGCCCCGTGTCGTCGTCATCCGGGAGCTCGTCATCGAAGCCGAGCTTCCCGGTGTCCACGTACTTGTCGCCCTCGCAGGCGATCATGAGCAGAAGAGCGCTTATTCGCATCGTTCCATCGCCTCGTTGCACTCCTGCCCTTCGGGGCAGTCGTCGTCACGGGTGCACGGCGTGTAGCCAGAGATGGAGACCGTGGGCAGCAGGCTGTCGGTCATCCAGAGGTCTACGCAGCCCTCGCCCACGTCCACGGCGTCCGTCGTCAGACGCATCAGGGTGCCGTTGGGGAAGCCCGAGACCCCGAGCCCGATCATGTCGTCCACGATCTCCGCGGGGATCTCGTCCTCGCCGTCGTCCTCGAACCAGCAGACGACGGTGGCGGGGGTCGTCCCGTGCTGGTCGATCTGCAGGGTGGCGCGCACCTGCGTCCGCGTCGTGCTGGCGGGCGGCGTCCAGGTCAGCGGCAGCGGCGCGCCGGCGGAGAGCAGCCAGTCGGTGGTGTCCGGCACCAGCTCGTCCGGCCCCAGGCCGTGCAGGGTGAACACCTCGAAGGCGCCGCCTCCGCTGGTCAAGGTGATTAGACCGCCGGGCGTCCAGGGAGGGTTCGGGATGGCGGTGAAGAAGTACCCGTAGCCCGGGATCACCGGCTCCATCGTCACCGGCTCCAGGAGCCCGTCCATCGTGACCGTGCCCAGGTCCTGGCCCGACGGGTACGGCAGACAGGTCCCGTCGAAATCACAGGTATACCCAGGATCACAGCTCGGATCACAGAAGGGGTTCTCTTTGCGCCAGATGGTGCAGCCGCCCACCGTGTTCATCTGCGTCAGGATGGTCGCGGGCACCACGCCGTCCGCGACCGTGCCCGTGACGTAGGCGTAGTCCTCGTTCGCGTCCACGCGGAACTGCCCCTGGTGCACCTCGTCGGCGCAGATCCCGTCCAGCGGCACGGTCTCCGGGTCGGGGCCAGTGTCCGTTCCGCCGGTCTCCTCGGCCGGTCCGGTCTCACCGGAGCTGCCCGAGTCGGGGCCAGAGCTCGTGTCCTTGCCTGAGCAGGCGATCAGCGCGAAGAGGAGGTGCCACATGGCTGACACATTGCCCTGGCTGGCACGGCAACGTCAACGAGGAAGGCGCCTGCCCCGCGCGCCCGTCCCGAGGCCCAGGCTCAGTACGGCACCAGCTCCCCGTTCCAGGTGCGCACCGTGTCCCCGCTGGCGGCGCCGATCACGACCTCGCGCACCTTGGAGTTGTTGTAGGGCTGAGGCAGGTAGAGGGTGTCCTCGCGCCAGCCGCCGATGCCGTTGCCCCAGCGCACGCCGTGTCCGTAGTAGCGCGCGCCGCGCCCCACCAGGCGGGTCACCTCACCCTCGGGCGTCACGCGAAAGAGCGTGCTGCTGAAATAAGCCGGCACATACAGGTTTCCGCAGTGATCCAGCTCGATCCCGTCCAGCCAGCCGTCGCCGACGTTGGCCAGCAGCTCAATGTCGCCCCGCGGGTTCAGATCCTCGTCCAGGGCCAGCGTGTAGAGCTGGGTGCTGGTCGTGCCGATGTACAGCACGGTGCTGTCCAGGTTGAAGTTCAGCGAGTGAGCGCCGATTCCTCCTGGCTTCTCGTAGACCGTCTCCACCTCGCCCGACTCCGGATCGATCTTGTAGACGTTGCCGTTGGCCACCCAGACCTTGCCGTCCGGCCCCGTGGTGACCCCGTAGATGCTGTAGAGGGCCGAGCTGATGACCGTCGTGCCCCCCTCGAGCGTGATCTGCTTGATCGCCCCCGCCGTCCCGTCGTAGAGCACGAGGTCTCCGTTGGGGAGCCGGTCGATCTGCTCCACATAGGAGTAGCCGGGCAGCCAGACCTCGCGCGCCTCGTAATAGTCGGCCTTGACCAGGGAGCTCGCGCCGTCCCAGCCGATGAGGTGGCCCTCGTCGTCGAGGGCCAGCCCGTGGTAGCCGCGGGCCCAGTCGATCTGGTTGTCCTCGAGCGCCTCCGAGGGCAGCGCGTCACAGTCGTAGATGACGACCTCGGAGCTGCCGGTGTCGGTGCCCGAGTCCGTGTCGGTGTCCGTGTCGGTGTCGGTGTCCGTGTCGGTGTCCGTGTCCGAGTCCGTGTCCGTGTCCGTGTCGCCGTCCGGCGCCCCCGTGTCGTCGTGGAGCGTCCAGTCGTCGTCCTTCAGCGTCTCCTGCGGGAGATCGGGCTCACAGCCGACCAGCAGCAGGAGCGTGAGCGCGTGGGAGAGCGGGGCTCGGTGTCGAACGTGTGACATGTTGTCTCCGTACCGACACACAGTAGCCGAAGAACCGCGCGATCAACACAGCGGAAGCAGGGCGAGCTCGCGCGCCAGCCCGAGCAGGGCCGCCGCCGCCGGGTGTCCCGCCCGCCAGACCAGCCGAAACTGGTCGGAGACCATGGGCGTACCTGGCAGAAGCTCGACCAGGCGGCCGGACTCGAGATCGGCCTCGACGAAGTAGCGCGGCAGGACGGCCAGCCCGGCCCCGGCCAGGACGCGCAGGCGGATCGCCGCGATGGCGCCCTGCTGCTCGACGCGGAGGAAGGGCCAGAGGGGCTCGCCGCGCGCGTCGAGCAGGTAGCGGAAGAGGGGAAGCTCCGCGCTGGCGTCGATGAGGGTCATGCCCACCACGCTGAGCGGCCCGGTCACGCCGCCCTTGGGCAGCACCCCGGGCGCGCCGACGAAGACGTACTCTTCGCTGTGCAGGGGCACGCCGACGAGGTCCGGGCTCGGCAGGCGGTAGCTGGTCACCACCGCCTCCAGCTCGTCGCGGCGCAGGCGGGCCAGCAGGTCCGGGCTGTCGCCGAAGACGAGGTGTAACGTACGCTCTGGCCTCGCCAGCCTCAGGCGATCCAGGTTCGGCACCAGCCAGGAGAGGCCGAGCTCGAAGCGCGTCCCCACCCGCAACGAGAGCTCGCCGGCGCCCTCGCGCACCGCCTCCTTGCAGGCGCGCGCGGTCTCCAGGCACTGCAACGCCACGGGGAGGAGGCGCTGGCCGGCGGGGGTGAGCGCGACATGGCGGGTGCTGCGCTCGAAGAGCGTGGCCGAGAGCTGCTCCTCGAGGGTCTGGATGCGCGCGCTGAGCGCGGCCGGCGAGCAGTGAACCCGCTCCGAGGCGTGGCGGAAGTTCAGCGTGGTCGCCGCGACGACGAAGGTGCGCAGCAGATCCAGGTCGGGGAGTATCTCGTTCATCTGAACAATATAGTCTTGATCATTCAGATTCACAAGGTGGTCGCGGCACGTCATCTTGAGGACAGGAGGTGCGTGATGATCGTGCTTTTTCTTCTCGCCTGCGACTTCGGGATCGACCTCGGGACCACCACGGAGACCACGGACGGAGACAGCGCCGACACCGGCGCGGCGGAGGCGGAGACGCCGGACATGGCCACCTGCCTGGCGGAGGGCGGCACCCTGGTGGAGCGCGGCAGCTCGACGCCCTGGGGTACCGCCCTCGTTGACCTCGAGGTGCACGCCGACGGTGGCCTGTACGGGCTGACGGCGGACGGCCACCTGCTCCTCGCCGACCCGGACGACCTCAGCAGTCTGACCGACCTGGGCGCGCTCGGCGAGCAGGGCCTGAGCCTCGATCTCCGCGGCGAGCAGCTCCTGGTGGACGTCGGCAACGTGAAGATCGGCACTACCGAGGCCGACCTGAACGCCTGGACGGACGTGCCCTACGCCACCGGGGACAGCGCGATCTCGCCCGATGGCCGGAAGGTCAGCTTCTCCGCGCCCATCTGCGGCGTATACTACGACACCGTCAACGTCTCGGATGGCGAGCGGCACTACATGGACATGGGCGACTCCGACGCCCTCCCGGTGGGCTTCGAGTACCTCGCCGACGGCCGCCTCGTCGCCGCCACCTACGTCAGCGGTCAGGCGGGGCTGGCGATCTTCCAGGGAGACGACCTGGTGGAGACCTGGACCTTCAGCGGTAGGGCCAACTTCTGGGCGCCGCTGGAGACCCTGGGCGACGACGTCCTGACCGCCACCAGCGGGGACGGCGAAGCAGGGACCTTGGAGCGGGCGAATCTCGGCTCAGGCGCCCACGCCTCCGTGACCCTGTCCTTCCTCACCACGCGCGCCCTCGCCCTGTCCCCACATCTGAGCTGGGCGCTCGGGACCGAGGGAGAGCTGATCGCGACAGACGGCGCGCTGGTCCACGATCTCGGGAGCATGAGCGGCGTGCGCGACCTCGTGGCCGACGCTGGCGGAGCGTGGATCGCGACCGCGGGCGAGGACGGCGTCCTGCGCGTGTTCGGTTGTGAGTAGCGCCGGGTGAGGGCAGCTGAGCGGTCCTCCTCATCGCCTCGCCGAGACGCGATAGGATGGGCGCATGATCCTCACCCTGCTCGTCCCCCTCGCCCTCGCCGCCGATCCCGATCCGCTGCTGCGCCCGGAGGACCGCGTCGCGATCCTCCAGGCCCTGGCGCTGGGCGACATGACGGTCGCCGACCTCTCCTTTGAGAAGGACTACGTGCAGGCGGACGGGATCCGCCGTGATCCCTGGCGTCTTCCCGGGATCGAGGGTCTCCTGCACGCGCCGATGACGGTGCCGGCCGACGCGGCGCGCTGGAGCGGCGGGATCAGCGCGGCGGCGGGCGACGCGGAGAAGGCGCTCCGGGTGGCCACCGAGGCGCTCGGGATGAGCGACGGGGCGCAGGTGAGCCTGGTGGCGCCAGACTGCGCGCCGGCCGAGAAGAAGCCATGGAAGAAGCTCGACCCGGCGCTGCGCGCGGCCGTGTGCGAGCTGGTGGCGCTCGCCAACCCCTCCGGCGGTCGGCAGGGCCCAGGCTGGGTGCCGGCGGAGGTCGAGGACACCCTGCGGACCCTGCTCGACCCGAGCGGGGAGAACGAGTGGGACGCGACGGAGACCCAGCGCCGGACGCGCGCGCTGCTGGCGGCGCTGGACGGCATCGATCTGCAGCGACGCGTGACGCTGGCGCGGCTGGGGCTCACCCTCACCGCCGCGCTGGAGACCCGCCTGGCCGCGGCGACCTGGCCCACCGAGGCGCTCAGCCTCAGCTTCCCGACCACGCGCGTGGAGATCGGCACCGCGGGGACCGACCGCCTCAGCGCTCCGCTCACGCTCGATCCGGGCGGCGACGATCACTACCAGGACCCGGAGAGCGACGCCTTCTCCTTCCACCTGGACCTGGGCGGGGACGACCTCTGGACGGGCGGGAACGGCGCCCTGGGCGGCTCGGTGGGGGGCGTGTCGTTGCTCCTCGACCTGGCCGGGGACGACACCTACCGCGCCGGGATGGCCAGCCTGGGCGCGGGGGTGGGCGGCGTGGGCGTGCTCGTGGATCGGGCGGGGAACGACAGCTATCGTGGGATCTCCACCACGCAGGGCGCGGGCACGGCGGGCATCGGGCTGCTGCTGGACCACACAGGCACCGACACCTACGACGCGGGCGGCACGGCCCAGGCCTACGCGGGGGTGCGCGGGGTGGGCGTGCTCTGGGACGGCGAGGGCGACGACCTGTACCGGGCGGGCGGGCTCTTCCCGGACATGGCCCAACGTTATCCGGACCACACCCTCTCGCTGAGCCAGGGCTTCTCCATCGGGATGCGGCCGGACGCCGGCGGCGGCATGGGCCTGCTCGTGGACGATCACGGAAACGACGCCTATGAGGCGGATCTCTTCGCGCAGGGCTGCTCTTACTGGTTCTCGCGCGGCTACCTGGTGGACCGGGCGGGCAATGACCGCTACTACACCTACCAGTATGGGCAGGGCTCAGGAATTCACCTCTCGGTGGGTGCGCTCTTCGACCTGGCGGGCAAGGACACCTACAGCGGCGGCAACCTCATCCAGGGGAGCAGCCACGATCTGGCCGTCGGCTGGCATATCGACCGCGAGGGTGACGATCTGTACATGGGCAACTCTACCGCGCAGGGCGGGTCGCTGACCAACAGCGTCACCTTCCTGCTGGACGCGGCGGGCGACGACGCCTACCAGTACCGGCAGCCCATGAGCCGCGGGATGGGGCGCTGGGATCGCAACATGGGCTCCATCGGCGTCTTCGTGGACGCGGCGGGGCAGGACCGGTACGACGCCGACTTTCAGGATGACCGGGCCGGGCGCCCCTGGGCCTGGGGGGTCGCCATCGACAACGTGAGCCTGCTGCCTGCGCCCGACCCCGAGGGGCCGACCCCTGCGCTGC
>CAZKWG010000137.1:0-13326 GCA_964556105.1 uncultured Enterobacterales bacterium
GATGCCGAAGTCCAGGACCTTGACCTCGCCCTGGGGGCCGATGCGGATGTTCGCCGGCTTGATGTCGCGGTGGACGATCTGCAGCGGCTCGCTGGTCTTCGGGTCCAGGGCGCTGTGGGCGACGTGCAGGGCGCCGGCCACCTGCCTGGCGATCTCGCAGACCGGGCGCGTCGGGATGGGGCCGAGCGCGCTGATCTCGGCCAGGTCCACGCCGGTCACGTACTCCATGACCACCGCCCAGCGCCCGTCGATCTGCAGGAGGTCGTCGACATGGACGATGGCGCGGTGGCGCAGCAGCCCGAGCAGGCGGGCCTCGTCGCGCAGACGCCGGGCCATCTCGCCTTCCCGGTCGTGGCCGGCGTGCAGGATCTTGATGGCGACCTGCTTGGTGAAGCCCTCGGGCCCGACCAGGTGCGCGCGGTAGACGGCGCCGAAGCCGCCGCGCCCGAGCAGCTCCCCGAGCTCGTAGGCCCGGCCTCCGGAGCCGCGCACGGTGGAGGGGACGCTCACCACTCCCCCGTGATGGCGGCGGCCAGAAACAGCCCGCCCGCGGCGGCGCCGAGCGCGTAGCCGCCGATGACGCCAGCGTGGTTCAGCGCGCGATCCGCGTCGTCGATCTGGGCGGGATCCTCCTCCCAGCGCTGGTGCACCGGCCGGGCGACGAGCAGGAAGCTGGCGGTCGAGGCGAGCCCCAGCCCGAGGGCCGAGACCGTGCGCACCGGGAAGGGTGACCGGTCCCTGGGCGCGCTGGCGCTCGGGGGGAGCCGCCCCGCGCCGCCGCTGATCGCCGCGAGCAGGTCCGGCGGTGGCGCCCCGCCGTCGAGCACCCAGGTGCGCAGCACGCCCCAGCTCTCCTGGCGTTGAACCACGGCGAAGCGCTCGGTGGGGTAGCCCGACGCTCCCGCCCGACCGTCCACCGTCCAGCCCTCACCCGGCAGCGACCGGGTCGGACCGTCGCCGAGGGCGCGGGCGTTGGCGAGGGCCT
This sequence comes from uncultured Enterobacterales bacterium, assembly GCA_964556105.1. Taxonomy (GTDB): domain Bacteria; phylum Myxococcota_A; class UBA796; order UBA796; family CAZKWG01; genus CAZKWG01. The sequence goes on from CAZKWG010000137.1 coordinate 986, forward strand.
TGGCCAGCATGCTGCCCGGGGCGATGAGCCCGTCGGAGGGCTGATAGCTGGGCATCACGCTGAGCAGTCCCCGAAAGGCGGCGAGGGCGGCGGCCTCGTCCCTGCTCAGGCCCGCGGCGAGGGCCTCCAGCAGATGGAGCCGCGCCGAGGTCAGCGGGCTCAGCACGGAGCCTACGCAGAGCACGTCGGCGCGCGCCGCGTCCAGGTGGCGCTGAAAGGAGGGCCAGTCGAAGCGCTCGTAGGCGGCGACGCCGAGCTCGACCTCGGCCTGCAGCGCGGACTCCAGGGCCGGGCAGGCCGCCTGCGCGGTGCCGAGCCAGAGGACGCCGAAGAGGATCGGCGCCGCGGCCAGGCTCACGCGACGACCTGCGCGGCGAGGAGCAGAGCGCAGATCGTCTTGGCGTCGGTGATGCGCCCGTCCGAGGCCATGGCCAGGGCCTCCGACAGCGGCATGCGCTCGGCGCGCAGGTACTCGTCGGCGTCCAGCTCGCCCTCGGTGAGGCTCAGCTCCGTCGCCAGGAAGAGGTGGATGCGCTCGTCGGTGAAGCCGGGGGTGGTGTGGATGGTGGCGAGGTGCCGCATCTTCCCGGCCGCCAGCTTGACCTCCTCCGCGAGCTCGCGCAGGGCGCAGTACTCGGGGGTCTCACCCTCCTCCAGCACGCCCGCCGGGACCTCCCAGATGAGGCCGCCGGCCGCGTGTCGGAACTGGTGGATGAGCGTCACCGTCCCGTCCTCGTGCAGCGGAAGGACCGCGCAGGCGCCGGGATGTCGCACGATCTCCAAGCGGATCGTGCGACCATCGGGGAGGACGGCCTCCTCCAGCCCCAGATTGACGACGCGCCCGCGAAAGACAGTCTCTCTGGCCATCAACGCTCCTCGGGAAACTCCAGCTCGCCCGTGATCGTGAACTCGCCGTAATAGTAGTCGATCGCGTAGCCATAGGTCAGCGACCAGCCGTCGAACTCCGCCTCGGCGTCGAGGATCTCGCCTTCGTCGTACCCATAGTTGACGACGTCGGAGAGGTTGTAGACGGCGGCCCAGCCGTCGCCCAGCACGAGCCCACGCCAGGTGGGGTTGGCCAGGTCTACGTAGTCGCAGATCTGGTCGGGGGAGACCTCGATCTCGTAGAAGCGATCGCAGTCCGGACAGGCGTCCTTGAGGGCCTCGTAGGTGTCGCCGCTGGTCAGCTCCTCGCCGCGCTCGGTGATCGTCTCCTCGCACTCCCAGCCGTCGCCGTCGTAGAGGAAGGCGCGGGTGCCGCGCCAGACGCTGTAGTCTGGGGTGGGCTCCGGCTCGCCCTCGCCCTCGCCCTCGCCCTCGCCCTCGCCCTCGCCCTCGCCTTCGCCCTCGCCCTCGCCCTCGCCTTCGCCTTCGCCTTCGCCTTCGCCGGTGACCTCGCCTTCACCCTCACCCTCGCCACCTTGATCGACGGGGGTGTCGAGTTTCACGCTGCCGCTCGCACAGGAAGCGAGGATGAGGACCAGAGGAAGCAGGGAATTGCGCATGGTGGTCTCCTTGGAATTCACGCTTCGCCATAACAGGCAAGCGGGCGCTTACAAGGGGCCTCAGCCGGTTTTCTCGCGCCCCAGCAGGCGAAATCCCAGAAACACGAAGGCCGCCTCGGTCTCCCGAAGCGGCCCTGTGTTTTTGTGTCTCTTGTAGATGGTGCGGGAGGGGGGACTCGAACCCCCAAGACCGCAATTGGTCACTAGGTCCTGAGCCTAGCGCGTCTGCCAATTCCGCCACTCCCGCGTGGCGCCCCTAAAGTATTCGTTCTTTCGGAGGTGTCAAGTCCAGACGCAGCACGCGAACGCGACCGTGCTGGAAGATCAGCGTCCCCTGCCGCAGCAGCAGCTCGTCCAGCAGGGCCTCCGGCGCGTCGAACTCGGCCTCGAAGGTCGCGTCATCCAGGAACGGGTAGAGCTTGCGCAGGAAGTTCACGCGGTTGACCACGACGTGCGTGGCGCCGGCCTCGACGAGCGCCTCGAGGCTCCGCTCGCCGTGCCGCAGCAGGAGGTAGCGGGTGGGGACGTGGTCCTCGACGCTGCCCAGCAGGGTCTCGCGCTCGAGCAGGGCGTTGTCCCAGTCGAAGAGGAGGGCGACGCGGGCGTCGGGGGGCAGGGTCGCGTTGCACCAGGCGATGGCGGGCCAGCTCTCCAGGTTGCGGGCCAGGAAGTCTTCGCGGGACTCGACCCCGCTGGCCACCTTCAGGCGGTCGGCGGCGCGGACGAGCACGGGGCCGTGGTTGGCGGGCAGCCCCAGCACGCCGCAGAGGAGGATCGCGGCGCGGGGCAGGCGCGCGCCGAAGGGGGCGCCGTCGGCGAGGGCGGCGCCCAGCGCGAGGGCGATCACCGGGAGGGCGGGGAGCAGGTGGCGGATCCAGTGGGGGCCCGCCGCCCAGAGGACGGCGCCGCAGAGCGCGACGAGGCCGATCCGGCGGTGCAGGCCGGGGGCGCGAGCGGCGAACAGGCCGAGCGGGAGCAGCGCGAGGAAGGCGGGGCTCAGGCGCCCGAGGAAGCGGAAGCTGCCGATCTCGGCGCCCATGACGGCGTTCCAGGGCAGCAGCAGCATCGCCTTCCAGTCTCGGCCCGCGCCGTACTTCTCCAGGTATTGAAAGCGGATCTCCGCGTCGGGCAGGGCGGGCCAGCCGGCGAAGGGGAAGAGCGGGTGCAGCCCCTCGAGCGCGTTGCGCAGCCACCAGGGGCTGACCAGGACCAGGGCGGCGAGGCCCGCGCTTAGGCGGCGCGACCAGGGGAGGGCGGCGACGAGGAAGACGCCGACCAGGGGTCCGGCCGCCGTGTACTTGAGCGAGAGGGCCAGCCCGGCCGCCAGCGCGAGCGCGCGCGCCCGCCCCGCCAGCGCCGCGTCCAGGGCGGCCAGCACGGCCAGGGCGGTGGGCAGGTTGTTGCTGGCCAGCCCGGTCTCCTGGAGGAAGCTCCAGGATCCCAGCAGGAGCAGCGCCGCGGCCTCGCCCGCGCCCCTCCCCAGCCAGCGCCGGCCCAGGCCGAGCGTCGCCCCCAGCACCCCGAGGCTCACCGCCAGGTGCAGGAGCTTCGGCGCCGCCTCGCCCCCGAGCGCCAGCGCCGCGGCATAGGGGAGATGCAGGATCATCGGACGGTTTCCGTCGGGGCGAAACAGCCCGCCGACCAGACCTTCCGCGCGCAGCAGCTCTCTGGGCAGGGCGAGCTGATAGTACAGCTCATCGGTGTCCACGGCGGGGGCCAGCGCGTCCAGCAGGCCGGGCAGGAAGGCGACCGCGCCGATGGCCAGCGCGATCCGGTCCGGGCGCGGCAGGACCAGCCTGGGGCGCAGCGCCCAGCCGGCCATCAGCGCCACCCAGAGCAGGCCCAGCCCGAGCGGGTGGAGCTGGCCTGCCGCGGCCAGAAGCAGCGCGCCGAGGCCCCAGATCAGCAGCCCGGCGACGAGGCTGTGCAGCAGCCCTCGCCCGTCCTCGAGCCACGCCGGCTCGACGCGCGAGAGCAGGGCGGCGCCCGCCCCGAGGGCGGCGAGGCCCCAGACGCCGACCGCCAGGAGGGCACGACCCGCGGCGATCGCGGCGTCCAGGCGCAGCGCGCGCGCGGGATCCAGCACGAGGAAGGCCACGCCGAGGCCGAGGGCCAGCGCGGCCGCGAGGATCTGCGCGGGTCTCAGGGCGCGGTCTTCAGCCACACCTGCCCCTCGGCGCGGTAGAGCAGCCAGCGATCATGGCGGCTCGGCGCCTCCTGGTGGCCGGGCCCCTCGGCGACGAGCCCGTCGCTGCAGCGGATGTCCAGATCGCGCCCATCCCGGCGCTCCCAGCAGACGATGTCCTGCCACAGCGAGAGCGGCGCGCTGAACCCCGCCTCGGCGGGGATCGCGTGGCGTGCGCCGTCGCGCGTGTCCAGGATGATCACCGCGTCCTCCTCCACCCAGGCCAGAAAGGGCCCTGAGCCCACGACATGACGCTCGTAGCCCGGCCCGCGCGCCAGGGAAAGCGGCGCCTCGGCGCGCGCGGTGTTGACCGCCCGCACGTCCTCCCCGTCTGCTCCGGCGTCCTCGACCCAGGCGACCCAGGGCCAGGCCAGCGCGGGGGGATACCAGCCTGAGGGGTTCGCGTCCCAGCGACGGCTGGTGCGCTGGTCCGGCGCGCCGACCTGGACGTGATCCTCGGCCAGCAACGCAAGGTGCTCACCGTCGTAGGCCGGCGGAGCCACCAGCGGGACGGGGAAGCGCGTCTGCTCCACGACCGGGGCGCCGGGCTCGCTCAGGCGGACGAGGCGACTGCCGCGCGGGTCCACGAAGAGCAGGGCTCCGTCCGCGAGGGCGGGCGAGCGACCGCTGGTGGGGAGCTCGACCAGCGCGCCAGAGACGAGGTTGACCGCCCGGTCCACCAGACCGTCAGGCCCACAGCCGACGGCCCAGGGGCCGGCGAGGGCCGGATAGCGAGGGTCGATGCAGCTGTGCTGCAGCGCGTGGACGGGCACAGCCACCCCAGGCGCGCCCAGCGCAAAACAAAGCCCTGGGAGGAGCAGGCTCCCCGCCAGGGCCATCATGCCGACGAGCGGCTTCAGCGCGCCCGTGCGGCCGCGGAGTCCTCGACCACCGCCGTACCGCAGCAGGACACCGTCAGCGTCACGGTGTCCGTGGCCGCCTCGCCAGGGCAGTCGGTCGCGGTGAGCTGGAAGACGTACTCGTTCGACGCGCAGACATCCGGCTCGGTCGGCGTCGGCTCGTTCAGCGTCACCGCCGTCACCAGCGAGGTCGGATCGTCGATGTCGGCGTCGCCGCTCACCACCGTCCAGACCAGATCGAAGCTGTCGCCGTCGCCGTCCGAGACCGAGGCGTCGCCGCCCAGGGTCAGCGGGACGTTCGCGCAGGAGTCGCAGTCGTAGACGTAGCCGTCCTCTTCGCACTCGGCGGAGCCGCCGTCCACCGACGTGCCCGCGCCCGCCTCGACCGTCGGCTCGCTGTTGAAGGTGCGCTCCGTGGCGGTGATCGTCACCGTGTCCGGCGTCGCCCAGCTGTCCCCGTCGAAGGCCGTGAGCGAGAGCACGTAGGTGCCCGCCACGTCGGGGAAGAAGGTCGGGGACACCGCGGTGCGATCGGAGAAGCTGCTGTCGTCCGTGGCCCCAGACGTCGAGGGCTTGGTCTGGATGGACCACAGGTAGGTCAGCGCGTCCTCGGTGTTCGGGTCATAGGTGCCAGAGCCGTCCAGCGTCGTCGCCATGCAGTCCGAGACGCTCGCGTCATCGCCCGCGTTGGCGACCGGAGACTCCGTCGTGGTGGAGCTGACGCGGATGAGCGCCGTGTCCGGCTCGGAGTCGGCCGTGCCGTTGTTGACGATGAGCGAGGCGATGTACAGACCCGCCTTGTCCGGCGCGAAGGTGCCGCTCGACGTGGTCGCGCCCGAGATCGCGGCCGTGCTCCCCGTCGGCGCCGTGACCATCGACCAGGCGTAGGACAGCGTCCCACCCGCAGGATCGTAGGACTCCGAGCCGTCCAGGCTGAAGGTCGCGCCCAGCACGCCGTCCTGGTCGTCGCCGGCGTCCGCGATGGGCAGGCCGGCGTCCGTGATCGTCACGACGGCGTAGTCCGGTCGGCTCTCCAGGCCCCCCGAGTCCTTCACGACGAGCTTGACGATGTACGTGCCGACCATGTCCGGCCGGAAGGTCGTCGCGGTGACGTCGCTGTAGTTCTCGGTGAACGGCGCCTCGCGCTCCATGACGGTGGAGCCATCCGGCACACGATCGAAGGTCCAGAAGAAGGTGATCGCGTCACCGTCCGGATCCGTAGAGCCGCGCCCGTCGAGGCCAACCGCCTCGAGCGAGTCCTGCGTGACGTCCGAGCCCGCGTCTGCGACGGGACGATGGTTCTCACCCTCGCCCTCGCTGCCGTCGCCGCCGCCCGAGCCCCCGCTTCCGGTCTCTGTCTTGTCGGTCCCGCAGGCCCCAAGATTGAGGGCCATCAGGGCCATGCCGAGAATGGTGATACGCATATCCACAACGCCTCCCAGGGGGCTTCAGAAGCCGGTGGAGCCCTTCGTTCCAGTGCACTGATACGTGATCGTCATGGTGTCCGAGCCCGTCGCGTCGCAGGCGTCCGTCACGGCGAGCGTGACGTCATAGGTCACCACGGTGTCCACGCGGTACTCGGCCGGGACCTCCGGCACCGTGACGTAGGTGCTCGGCGCGCTGGGCAGCGCGATGTCCACGGTGCTGGTGGCCTCGCTCCACAGGAAGGTGACGTCGTCTCCATCCGGGTCGTAGGAGGCCGTACCGTCGAGCTCGAGCTCCTCTTCCGGACAGCTCTCGCAGGTCGCGGAGTAGGAGAGGCCGATGGTGCAGTCCGCCTCAGCCTCGATGGACTGATCGTCGCCCGCGTTCGCCACCGGCGGCGTGTTCAGGCTCTCGCTGAGCACCACGAAGGTCACGATGTCCGGCGCCGACCACTCGGTCCCGTCCGAGACCTGCAGCTGGAAGGTGTAGGCACCCTCCACCACCGGCGAGTCCGGGAGCTTGAAGGTGGGCGCAGCGGCGGTCGCGTCGCTGAAGTCCGCGTCCGAAGCGCCAGAGCCCGAGGGCGCCGAGACCAGCGACCACTGGTAGGTCAGCGGCTCGCCGTCGAGGTCGTAGCTGCCGTAGCCGTTGAGGCTGATGGTCGCGTCGATGCAGGGAGACAGCTCGTCGCTGTCACCGGCGTCGGCCACCGGCAGGCGGTTGTCCGAGGCGACGTCCACGTAGCAGAGGTCCGGCTCCGACCAGTTGAAGCCGTCCGAGACCACGAGGCTGAGCACGAAGATGCCGTCGCAGTCGGGGACGATGCTCGGCCCGGCGGTGGCGTCGTCGTAGAGATCGCGCGAGCTCAGGGCCGAGCAGTCCGGGGTGGACGCGAGGCTCCAGGCATAGGTCAGCGCCGCGCCTTCGGGGTCATACGAGCCCGAGCCGTCCAGCGTGCTGCGCACGTCGACCTCGCCGGCCATGTTGTCGCCGCAGTCGGCGACCGGAGGCGCGTCGTCGGAGGTGACGGTGATCACCACGAGGTCGGAAGGGCTCGAGTGCTCCCCGTCCGAGACCTGCAGCGAGAGCACGTAGTCACCGGGGACATCGGGCGTGAACGCGACCGCGACGGCCGTGGCGGACTTGTTGTCCGACAGCGCGGTCTCGTCGATGGCCGAGTCCGTGGGGACGGCCTCGAAAGCCCAGGAGTACGTGTGCGCGTCCGTCTGACAGACCTCGCTGCCCGAGCCGTCCACGGTGACCGTGGTGCCGAGGGAGACGGTCTGATCGGGGCCCGCGTTCGCGACGGGGCTCTCGCAGTTGGCGCCCGTGCCGCTGTCACCGGAGGGGGTGACCTTGTCGTACTCGACCTCGCATCCCGCGAGGAGAGCACAGGCGACGGTGCTGATGAGGGCGCTTCGGAAGAGGGGGACTGCCATGAGGTCGCTCCGCGGTGCACCGGTCGGGTGCTGGCCCCGAAGTGAGGTGTGGAGAGGATCTGCGCTAATGTACAGAAAACTCGTCCTGGGCGTCAATGATCGTTTGATGCCATCGTGAGGATGGGCATCGCCGGGGGGGTGACGCAGGAAGGGCTCTCTGGCTGGAGTGTTGCCGCCCTTCGCGCCTTCCGCAAGCCTTACCGTGCAGATCGCGAGGTTGCGCGCTTGACTGGCCGAGAGTGACGGGGACGCCGCCACGGGCCTTGTCCCTTCCCGACACGGGATTAGCTTGCCAGCCGTCTTCAGGGCCCGCGCGCGAGGGCCGCGAGGGCCGCGACGGCACGGTGGCGCGGGAGACGTGGGCCTCTGGAGAGCGCAGGAGAGAGAGCACGATGGGCCTGTTCGACTTTCTGAATGGCAGCGAAGAGGCGCAGATCAAGCGCCACGCGAAGCGCATGACGAACATCAACGCGCAGCACGAAGACCGGCAGGCCTCCGCGCACTGGCTGGCCGACAACGGCACGGATCCCGCGATCGTCGGCCTCCTCGGACGCTATACCTGGACGCTCGAGAGCCAGATGAAGGACGCGACCGAGAAGAAGCTGGTCTACGAGCTGCTGGTGGATCTCGGCCCGAAGGTCTGCGGGCCCGCCGTGGAGTGGATGCGGAAGAACGCCAACATCGCGCAGCCTCTGCGCCTGCTGGAGCACTTTCAGGGCCGCGACGCCGTGGCCACCACGCTGCTGGACCTGCTCTCCCGCGAGAACGACCCGTTCAAGACGGAGAAGAAGCGGCAGATCCTCATCAAGCTCGCCGAGTTCAAGCACCCCGCCATCACGCCGGCGGTCATCCCCGTGCTGGCGGACTTCGACGAGGGCGTCCGCTACGGGGCCGTCGAGGTCCTGCTGGCTCAGGACGACCCCTCGGTGGTGGAGCCCCTGGCGAGGGCGCTGGCCAACCCCGAGGAGGACAGCAGCCGTCTCCGCGGACGTATCGCCGAGGGCTTCCATCAGCGCCGCTGGTCTCTGGGGGAGCACGCCGCCGCCGTGGCCGCGCGCGCGCCGCGGGGCTGGCAGGTGGCGGGCGATCGCGTCGCGCCCGCCTGAGCGTCCTCAAGGGGCCGAGCACTCCCCGACCAGCGGTCTCGCAAAATCTGCCTGAAAGGTCGCGAGATCGGCGCCCTGCGCCAGCATCCACATCGCCTTGATCGTCGCCGCCTCCAGGGTCATGTCCTCGGTGAACACGGCGCCGGCGTCGCGGAGGAGGGCGCTGTTGCGGTAGCGCCCAGGGCTCACCCGCCCGGTCGTGCACTGCGAGGACACGATCACCGCCACGCCCCGCTCGGACGCGCGCCGAACGGCCTCCGGCCAGCCCTGCTGCGGCAGGTTCCCCTCGCCGAAGCCGCGCAGCAGCACCGCCCGCGCGCCCGCGTCGATCACGGTGTCTACCAGGGTGGGCCGCGCGCCGGGAAAGACCCCGAGCACCGCCACCTCCGTCGAGAAGCCAGGACGCAGGCGCAGCGGACCCGCCTGCCGAAGCGGCGGCGTGCGCTGTACGATGTCCACGCCCATCTCCAGGAGAGGCGGAAAGTTCGGAGAGGCGAACGCCGTGTAGGCCTGCACGGAGGTCTTGGTCGCCCGGTTCCCCCTCAGCAGGGTGGTGCCGAAGTACAGGCCGACCTCCGGCAGATCCAGCGTCGCGCAGTGGGTGGAGTGGACCAGGTTCGCGTCGGCGTCCGAGCGCAGGGCGGCGAGCGGGCGCTGGCTGCCCGTCAGGACCACGGGCTTCGTCAGCCCGGACAGCATGAAGGAGAGCGCGCTGGCGGTGTACGCCATCGTGTCCGTGCCGTGCAGGATGACGAAGCCGTCGAACTCGGCGAAGGCGCCGGCGATCTCGTCCGCGATGCGCTCCCAGAGCGCCGGCGACATGTCCGAGGAGTCGATGCTCGCGCAGACCCGCGCCTCGAGCTCGACCAGATCGCGGAGCGGCTCGAGAAAGCTCAGGTCCAGCGTGGTGGGATCCGCCGGCTCCAGCGCGTCCGAGCCGCGACGCCGGACCATGCCGAAGGTCCCGCCGGTCGCCAGAAAGAGGATGCGCCGCTTGTCCACGCGCCGGCCCCCTTTTCAGAAGATGTAGAGGTCCGGATCGTAGCAGGCGCCCTCTGCGATGGCGTCGCACTCCTCATCGCGGACGCAGCGCTTGAGGTCGGCGAGGCCGTCGCGGAGCTGCTCGTTCTCCCAGTCCTCCGCGTAGAGGGCCTGCTGCACCTCGCAGGCGTCCTCGCACTCGTCGAGGGACACGCGCGGCTGGTCCACCGTGGTGTCCTCACAGTCGAGCAGCTTCTCGCAGGTGTTTCGGCAGGTCGGCTCGCAGCCGGCCCCCAGGACGAGGAGGCCGAGCAGCGCCAGCGCCGCGCGCGGACGGGGAGCGTAGGTCATTGCGAGAACGAGACCGGCGCGCAGTAGCCTGCGTCATCCCCGGACAGGAACTTGCAGTCGGTGGTCCAGACGCAGTCCATCCAGGCCGCGGCCTGCATGTCCGTCTTCAGCTCCACCGTCAGCGAGCCGGTGACGCGCTCCTCAGGGTTGTAGTCCCCGAGCTCGCCCGGGTTGTCCAGCGCGGCCTGACAGTCGTAGTTGCAGGCGTCGATGAGATCCTCGGAGCTCTGGCCCGGCTGCGTGATGCCGCAGCCGGTCGTGCCCCCCACCTGGCCGGTGGAGAAGAGGCGCTGACAGGTGCTGGCGCAGTCGTGCGTCTCGCACCCCGCGCTCAGGAGGGCGGCGCCGGACAGGCCGAGCACGGCGAGAAAGGAGGGCGCGAAGTTCGAGCTGCGGTGCATGATCAGACTCCTGGGACCGGGGCATGGTAATTGGACGGGTCGGGGCCCGTCAAACCGAGGTCGTTCCGGGTGCATGTCCTCCAGGTCACTCCTTACTTCCCGCCGACCTGGGCTTATGGCGGCATCCCGCGGATCGTCGACGGTTTGAGCCGCGCGCTCGGGCGCCGCGATGTGCGCGTCACGGTCTTGACCACGGACGCCTTCGACCAGCAGGGGCGCGCGAGCGTGCCCTCGGATCGAACGCTGGACGGGGTGCGCGTGCTGACCGTGCGCAACGCCTCGAACACGCTGGCCTGGCGCCATCAGCTCTTCCTGCCGCTGGGGGTCGAGCGCGCGCTGGCCCAGCTCTCGGACGGGCCGCCGGTGGATCTTCTTCACCTGCACGGGCACCGCCACCTGCTCAACAACGCCGCCGCCCGCTACGCCCGCGCCCGCGGCCTGCCCTGGGTGCTGACGGCCAACGGCACGCTGACGCGGCACGAGCGCAAGGTGGCGCTCAAGGTGTTCTGGGATCTGGCCATCTCCGGCGAGATCCCGCGCGACGCGGCCCGCTGTGTGGCCGTGAGCGCCGCCGACGTCGGGCAGCACCTCGCGGCGGGCGTCCCGGCGGAGCGGATCGTCCGAATCCCCAACGGCCTCGACCTCGCCGAGTTCGAGGCGCTGCCGCCGCGCGGCACCTTCCGCGCCCTCCACGGCCTGGGAAGCCGGCCCATCGTGGCCTACCTCGGGCAGATCTCGCCTCGAAAGGGCGTAGACCACCTGATCCGCGCCTGGGAGGGCGGCGCCATGGGCGACGCGACCCTGGTGGTCGCGGGCGGGGCGCGCGAGGGGGAGCTGCCGCCGAGCGGGGGCGACGTCCTGTTCACGGGCGTGATCGGCGGGGTGGAGCGGCTGGCCCTGCTGGCCGACGCGGACGTGCTGGTCTACCCGTCGACCGCCGAGGTCTTCGGGCTGGTGCCCTTCGAGGGGCTGCTCTGCGGCGCGCCCGTGGTGGTGGGAGACGACTGTGGCTGCGGCGAGCTGATCGCCGAGGCCGGGGCGGGTCTGCTGGTGCGCCACGCCGACCCGGACGGCCTGCGTGCGCGGATCCGCACCCTGCTCCGCGATCGCGTGGCGGCCGACGCCATGGTGGCCCGCGGTCGGCGCTATATTCGTGAGCGCCTGGGCTTCGAGCACGTCGCGGCCCAGCACGAGGCGCTCTACGCGGAGGTCCTCGAGGAGGCGAGACGCGCATGAAGGACACCCTCGACACGCGACGCCTCTGCTGGCTCTTCCTGTTCCTGCTCGTGCTGGTGGCCTACCGCGGGGCGCTGGACGCGCCCTTCGTCTACGACGACAAGCTGGAGGTGGTGGGCAACGCCACGATCCGCGTGCTGGACGAGTGGCGCGCCATCCTCACCTACAACCCGAGCCGGATGCTGCTCATCGCCAGCTTCGCGGTCAACTACCATCTCGCGCAGCTCGACCCGCTGCCCTACCACGTCGTCAACCTCCTCGTGCACGGCCTGGCGGTCGGCGCGGCCCTCTCGCTGGCCGAGGCGGTGGGGCGGCTGGCCGGTCACCCGAAGGCGCTGGGCGCCGCCGTCGTGGGCGTGGGGATCTGGGCCGTTCATCCCATGGGGGCGCAGGCCGTCACCTACATCACGGGCCGCTCGGAGAGCCTCTGCGCGCTGTTCTGCCTGGTGAGCCTGGGGCTGTGGGCGCAGGCCCTGCTCCTGGAGCGGGCCACGGGCGAGGCCGACGTGGTCAGCCGCGTGCTGGCCCTGCTCGCGGGCGCGGGCGCGCTGCTCTCCAAGGAGGTCGGCGTGATGCTGCCGCCGGCCCTGCTGGTGCTGGAGCTCTACTTTCCCTCCCGAGGCCCCGCCGCCGCCGGGCTGGGCACGCTCAGCGACCGCCTGCGGGCCGTGCGCTGGCTCTACGCGCTGCCGCTGGCCCTGCTGGTGGTGGGGGCGATGGTCCTGCGGGTGGAGGTCGCGGGCACCCTCATCCCGCGCGAGGTCGATCGGCCCCTCTCGGTGCAGCTCCTCACCCAGGCCGAGGTCTGGGTGCGCTATGTCGGGCTGTGGCTGGCCCCCGTGGGGCAGACCG
>CAZKWG010000138.1:0-13201 GCA_964556105.1 uncultured Enterobacterales bacterium
TTCGTCGCTCCCGGTGCACTCCAGCACCAGGTCCACGCCGTCCAGCACCTCCATCACGAGGCCCCAGCTCGCGTTGTCCAACCGGACGAGGTCCTGCACGGCGACCAGGCCGCGGTGCCGCACCAGCCCCAGCAGCCGCGCCTCGTCGCGCAGCCGCTTCAGCACCGTCTCCTCGCGATCCTGGGCGATCTTCAGCGCGACCTCCCGACTCACGCCGTGTCGGCCGAACATGCGCGCCCGCCAGACGGTCCCCGAGGCGCCCTTGCCCAGGCGCTCCAGGAGCTCGAAGCGCAGCCCCTCGCGCCGCGGCTCTGGCTGGGCGGAGCTCATTCGGCCCACCGCTCGATGAAGAACTCCACCCGGCGGTTCAGGTCCCAGGCGGCGGCGACCTCGCGGTCGTCGAGGGGGCGGCTCTCGCCGAAGCCGATGGCGTGGAGGCGCTCGGCGCTCACCCCCTTGCTCAGCAGGTGATCGCGCACGGAGGCCGCGCGCCGGTCGCTCAGCGTCAGGTTGGTCTGGTCGCTGCCGCGGGCGTCGGTGTGGCCCTCGATGCGCACGGAGAGGATGTCCGCGCGCTCCAGCAGCACGGAGGCGACCTCGTCCAGGAGCGGGAGGCTCTCGGCCTTGATCGTCGCGCGGTTGGTGTCGAAGAAGACCTTTTCGGAGATGACCAGCTTCTCGCGGGTGACCACCACCTTCGCCGGCCGCAGCGTGACGGTGAGCGGCTGGCGGTCGCCCGCCTCGACCAGCACAGGGAAGCGCGCGGAGACGTAGCCGGGCGCCGAGGCGACCAGCTCGACCAGGCCGATGGGCAGCTCGGCCACCCCGACGCCGCCCTGCATGGGGGGCAGCGTCCGGCCCTGCACGCTCCAGGTCGCCTCGGGGATCCGCGCCTGGGCGGGGTTCAGGACGATCAGCTCGAGGGTGCCGGTCTGGATGGCCTTGAGCGTCAACGTCAGCTCGAGGGGAGGGCCGTCGGGGACGTCGAAGGTCTGGTCGAGCGCCTCGTGGCCCGCGGCGACGGCGTGCGCCTGGTAGGTTCCGGCCGCCAGCTCCAGGCGGAGCGATCCCGCCCCGCTGTGCTGGCCGGGATCGATCGTCATCGCGCCCGCGGGGAGGGGCTCTCCCGCCGGGCTCTTCAACTGGAGGTGGACCTCGGTGAGCGCGTCCGGGCAGCCGTCCTGGTCTCGGTAGCCGTCGCTGTCCTCGGGGACGTCGGGGCAGGCGTCGCCCCGATCGGCGATGCCGTCCAGGTCGCGATCCCAGGATCGTACAGGCGCATAGCGGAAGCTGGCCACCACGCGGGCGTCGGGCGCGCCGACCCCCGCGGTCAGCCCGCGGCCGTATCCGACGGCGGCGCTCCAATGTTGGGCGATCTGTGCAGAGACGTTCACCAGGCCTTCGACAGGCACCGTCCGAACGTCGGAGAGGGTGCCGGACCAGGGCAGCTCCGCCACCACATCGGCGCCCACCGAGACCGGGACGTCGAAGCGCCAGGCGCCGCTGAGGCGCGCCGAGAGGGCGTCGTCCAGGGCGAAGTCTCCGAAGTCCCCTCGCGGTTGACCGTGGGTGCCCAGGTTCATGGCGATCAACGCCCCGCCCAGCTCCAGGTCGGCCACCAGCCCGAGCTCGTAGGAGGCGCTGTCCAGCGCCCAGTCCGTGTCTGCCCCGCTGGTGGAGGGCAGCCGCAGTCGCCCGAGCAGCGCGACCCCGACTGGGGCCTCGCGGTCGAGCAACACGCCCTTGACCACCATCGACACGTCGCCCAACGCGGCGTCCGTGTCGATGGCCTCGCCGCGGACCCCGAAGAGCAGCGGCAGCTCGGCGCCGATCAGCGCCCGACCCGCCGACCAGGCCCCGAGGACCGAGGTCTGAAGCACGCTCCCGACGACGCTGGACTGAGCGCCGTCCTCGTGGCGATACACCACCGGGTCGCGTTGCCAACCCAGCGCCGTGCCGGCGGTGTACCAGCCGCGCGGCGCGTCGGAGGCGTCCCAGGTCCACATCGTCCCGCGACCATCCATGGGCATCGACCAACGTTGCAGGTCCAGGCCCGGCGCGTCCGGGACGTCCTGGGCCGGCGCGCTCAGGACCATGAGCTGGATGATCACGGCCGCCTCCGACGCAGGAAGCTGACCACGAGCCCGAGCAGGGCCAGCGCGCCCGCGTGGGTCTCGCCGCCGGTCGCGCAGCCGCAGCCGCCACCGCCGAAGAAGGAGCCCTTCCCTGCACCTTCGCCCGTGTCGGGAGCTCCGGTGTCGGTGTTGGCCGTGTCAGCGGTTCCGGTGTCAGCGGTGTCCGGCGTCCCAGTCTCGCCTTCGCCCTCGCCCTCGCCTTCACCCTCGCCTTCGCCTTCGCCTTCTCCTTCGCCCTCGCCTTCGCCTTCACCCTCGCCGCTGCTCGTCACGTCGTCGCTCGCGTCAAGTGGATCGGTGCCCGCGTCTACCTCGGCCCCGTCGCTGACGCTGCCGTCGTCGGTGTCGGCGTCGAGAGGGTCGGTCCCGTGGACGCCCTCGTCGCCGTCGCTGAGGCCGTCGGCGTCCGAGTCGGGGTTCAGGGGATCGGTGCCAGCAGACACCTCGTCGCCGTCGCTCGCGCCGTCGTCGTCGGTGTCCGGGTCGAGCGGGTCGGCGCCGATCTCGTCCTCGAAGCCGTCTTCCAGCGTGTCGCCGTCGCTGTCCGGGTCGTCGGGATCGGTCCCCTCGGCATGTTCTTCGCCGTCGTTCAGCCCGTCGCTGTCGCCGTCATGGGTCTCGTCGTGGCCGTCGCAGTCGTTGTCCACGCCGTCCACGATCTCGGCCGCCTCCGGGCTCACGGCGTCGTCGTCGTCGTCGCAGTCGCCGCTCGTGTACACGTTACCTGCGGGCAACACACACCCTGTGTTGGCCTCGCCCCCGTAGCCGTCTCCGTCCAGGTCCTCGTAGGAGACGACGCCTTCGCAGTCGGTCTCGCAGATGTAGTCCGACCAGGAGTCGCAGTCTGCGTCGTACCACTCGGCGATGAGGCCGATCAGCGGGACAGAGAGCGCGCCGCAGTCTTCACCCCCAAAGAGCAGGCCGTCATCGGGTTGGAGGAGCCCCCAGTCCGTGAACGTGACCGAGGACCCATCCGCCCAGGTGAAGGTGCCCTCCCGCGCGCGGTCGTTGAGGCCAATCCAGGTGTCCCCGCTCAGCAGGCCGACGGACTCCTCGATCAGCGCGCTGTTCTCGTCTTCGTCGTCAATCGTCGCCAGGTCGTAGCCTGCGCTGGCGCAGTCATCCTGGGCGTCCTCCCAGCCTCTCGCCGCGTCGCAGAGCTGATAGGCGTGCTCGCCGTAGAACATCACCTCGCAGTCGCAGGCGTCCTCGTCCGCCGTGCCGTCGCAGTCGTTGTCCAGCGTGTCGCACACCTCCACTCCGGCTGGGGAGATCGCGACGTCGGCGTCGTCGCAGTCTCCATCGGCGGGCGTGTACCCGTCGCCGTCCGTGTCGCTGTGTGCCATCGCCCCGAGAACCCACAGAAGCCACGCCGTCGCGTTCATCTCCGACCTCCCTTCAACCATGTGATCGCGTCTACAAGGACATCGTTATCTGGATCTTCGAGGGTGTCTCCTGAGGCGGGCGGAGACAGGGACGCTGCCCGATATCGGACGTTCATCAGGTGTTAAGCTGGTTAGTATGAGCGCTCGGCCGACGAGAGAAACGCCACTTCTCGTCGTTTCAACGCAGTTACAGCGAGGCCAGGAGGGGCTCAGTCTATCGTGGTATCTTAATTTCCTCTTCTGGCAGGAGCTCCCGCCTGCCGAACTCCGTCGCCTTGCACCAGCGGAAGAGGCGCTCGAAGTAGTCTTTTGCTCGCGGGACCTCGATCCCGGAGCCGGCCAGGGCGGCGTCGGTGCGCGCGGCGTCGAAGACGAGATCGCTGTTGAAGTAGGGCAGGTAGGCGGCGCCGCCCTTGAACACGTCGGCGCGGCGGCGCCCCAGGGCCCAGCGCAGCAGGGGGCGCAGGAGGTGAATATACAACCCGTAGTGGATCCAGAGGATGGGCTTCGCCTGGAAGACCCGCCGCGCCAGCTCCGCCACCTCGCCGGCGGTCGCGGCGCGCTCGGGGCCAGCGGTGAGGTGCCAGGCGCGGCCGTCGGGGGGCACCCGCTGGCGCAGGGCGACGATGGCGTCGGCCACATAGTCCACGGGCACGATGTCGAAGCGGCTCCTCGGGCGGCCGGGCACGAGGCGCCAGCGGCCGCGGGCGTAGACCTTGATGGGCCAGTACAGCGTGTTGTTGTTCGGGGTGAAGCCGGTCTGGCTGTGGCCGACGACGATGGAGGGCCGGAAGATCCGCAGCGGGAGCCCCTCCTGGTGGGCGGCGCGCAGGAGGGCCTCGGCCTCGACCTTGGACTGCTCGTAGCTGTTGTGGAAGGGCAGGGCGGGCGCGTCGTCCGGCTGCACCAGCCCCGTGCGCGCGCCGCAGACATAGGCCGTGCTCACGTAGTCCAGGCTCTCCAGCTTCGTGCAGCGACGGGCGAGCGCCACCACGCGCGCCGTGCCCTCGGTGTTCACGCGGCGCGCCTCGGCGAGCGGCAGATCGAAGCGCACGCTGGCCGCGCTGTGGAGGACGCCTGTGACGCTGCGCTCGAGCCGCGCCGTGTCCTCTGCGGAGAGCCCGAGACCGGGCTGCTCCAGATCGCCCGCCACGGCGTCCACGCTCGCCGGCAGCCCCGCCGGCAGCGCCCGCGCCACCGCCCGCTCCAGCCGCGCCCGCGCCCCCTGCTCCCCCGGACGCACCAGACAGCTCACCCGCAGGTCCGGGTCGGCGCGCAGCAGGCTGGCCAGCAGCTCGGCGCCGACCATCCCCGTCACGCCGGTGAGCAGGAGGTGGCTCACGCGCGCCGCTCCACGACGATCTGCCCGGTCCCGACGCGGTACCAGCGCAGCGCGCTCTCCGTGAGCACGACCACCACGCAGGTCATCATGATCGCCACGACGCTCGCGTTCAGGTAGCCCTGGAAGACCTTGCCCGCCGCCGCCATCGGCAGGAACTTCTGGGTGATCGAGAGCCACCCCGCCGTCAGCGTGGTGGTGGCGACGAAGCAGAGCGGCAGCACCGTGACCCAGGCGTAGCGCCCGCGCCCGCTGTTGACGATCAGCGTGGTGGCGACGCAGAGCGCCGTCGCCGCCAGGAGCTGGTTGGCGATGCCGAACATCGGCCAGATCGTGTCGATGGAGCCGGTCAGGATGAACCAGGCCCAGCAGACGACGACCAGGCCCGTGCTCACGATGGTGCCCGGCAGCCAGTCCGTGCGACCCAGCGGCGCGTGGATCCGACCGGCGAACTCCTGCACCAGGAAGCGCGCCACCCGCGTGCCCGTGTCGATGGTGGTGAGGATGAAGAGGGCCTCGAACATGATGGCGAAGTGGTACCAGTAGCCGAGCAGGTGCTTCATCCCAGGCAGCGCGGCGAAGATCTGCGCCATGCCCACGGCCAGCGAGACGGCTCCGCCCGGCCGCCCGGCGATGGCCTCGCCGATCTCGGCCTCGAAGGTCTGGAGGTTGACCATCGACAGGCCCATGGCGGCGAACTTCTCGGTCGCGACGTTGATCGCGTAGTAGTCGCCCGGGTGCAGGCAGGCGGCGGCGATCAGCGCCGTGATCCCCACCAGTCCCTCCAGCAGCATGGCGCCGTAGCCGATGGGCCGCGCGTGCGTCTCGTTCATCATCATCTTGGGCGTCGTCCCGCTGGCGACCAGGCTGTGAAAGCCGGAGATCGCCCCGCAGGCGATGGTGATGAAGACGAAGGGGAAGAGCTTGCCCGAGACGATGGGTCCGCCGCCGTCCACGAACTGGGAGAACGCGGGCGCCTGCAGCTCGGGGTTGACGATCAGCACGCCGAGCACCAGGGCAGCTATGGTTCCTAGTTTCATGAAGCTGGAGAGGTAGTCGCGCGGGCAGAGCAGCAGCCAGACCGGCAGGACCGAGGCGATGAAGCCGTAGATCGCGATGGAGACCGTGATCCCCTCGCGGCTCAGGCGGAACCAGTCGCCCAGGCTCGACCGCGCCACCCACTCTCCCGCGACCACGGCGAACAGCAGCCCCGCGACCCCGATCGCCGTCGCCTCGCCCACCTTCCCCGGCCGGATCTTGTACATGTACAGGCCCATGAACAGGGCGAGCGGGATGGACATGGCGATGGTGAACGCGCCCCAGGCCGACTCGTAGAGGGCGTTGACCACCGCCAGCCCCAGCCCGGCCAGCGCGATGACCACGATGAACAGGATGGCGATGGAGGTGATCAGGCCGGACAGCGGCGAGATCTCGCTGCGGGCGATCTCGGCGAGGCTCTTGCCGTCCCGCCGCACGCTGCTGGCCAGGATGACGAAGTCGTGGACCGCGCCGCCCAGGCAGACGCCGAAGAGGATCCACAGGTAGCCGGGCAGGAAGCCGAACTGCATGGCCAGCACCGGGCCGATCAGCGGCCCCGCCCCGGTGATCGCCGCGAAGTGGTGACCGAACAGCACCCACTTCGGCGTGGGGTGGTAGTCCTTGCCGTCGTTGCGCAGCATGGCCGGCGTCTGCCGCGTCTCGTCGAGGGCGAGCACACGGGCGGCCAGAAAGGCCGAGTAGTAGCGGTAGGCGATGGCGAGGACGGCGAGCGCCCCGCCCATGAGCCAGAGCGCGTGCATGGCTTCTCCGGGGAAGGAGCCCCGATTCTGACACTTCCCGTGCCGCGACGCCAGATCGCCATCGCCGAGGCGCGTCTCGGTGACTACGATCAGGGGCATGGACCGTCTGCTCAAAGACTGGGGCTACGCGCTGGGGCTCGGCGTGCTGGTGTACTTCCTCGTGAGCTGGTGGCAGACGCGCCCGCCGGATCTCGAGGGAGAAGCCCCCACCTTCGTCGTCGAGGACACGCGCGGCCAGACCATCGACCTGGTCGCGCTGCGCGGCAAGCCGGTCGTGCTGAACTTCTGGGCCTCCTGGTGCGGCCCCTGCAAGGCAGAGATGCCGGATTTCGACCGCTTCGCCAAAGCGAACCCCGACGTCGCCGTGATCGGCGCGGCCGTCGCCTCGGGTGACGACTTCGCGGTCTCCACCGCCGCGACCCGGCTGGGCGCGCATTACCCCGTCTTCGTCGCGCCCGACGAGATGGTCCGCGCCTACGGGGTCGACGTCTTCCCGACCACCTTCATCATCGACGCCGAGGGGCGCATCGCCCACGCGCAGGTAGGGATGATGAACGAGGAGGACCTGAAACGAGCCGTCCAATGAGCGCCGCCTCGCCCATCCGCTTCGATCTCCCCATTGAGGGCATGACCTGCGCGAGCTGCGCCGTGCGCCTGCAGAAGGTGCTGCGCAAGGTGGACGGCGTCGCTGAGGCGGACGTCAACTACGCCACGGGCACCGCCACCCTGGACGTTCGACCCGGGAGCGTGGGGCGCGACGCGCTGGTCAGCGCGGTGGAGCGCGCCGGCTTCAGCGTCCCCGCCGTCGCGCCCGATGATCCCGCCGCCCTGATCGCCACGCTGCGGGCGCACGAGGCGGAGGATCAGCGGGAGCTGAGGCGCGACCTCACCCTGGCGGCCGCGCTGACGGCGCCCGTCGTCGTCCTCGGCATGGGCTTTCACGACTGGGTCCCTGGCTACTGGATCTCCGCGCTCCTCTCTCTGGAGGTCGTGGTCAGGTGCGGACGGCGCTTCTTCGAGGACGCGTGGAAGACCGCGCGCGCGGGCAGCGCGAACATGAACACCCTGGTCGCGCTGGGGGTCAGCGTCGCCTGGGGGCTCAGCGCCGTCGCCACCTTCTTCCCGGACGCCTTCTCGACGCACGCCGTCTACTTCGAGTCCGCCGCTGTCGTCGTCACGCTGGTCCTGCTCGGCCGCTGGCTCGAGTCCCGCGCCCGCGGGCGGGCCAGCGAGGCGGTGCGCTCGCTGCAGGAGCTGGCGCCCACCTCGGCGCGCGTGCTGCGCGGGGGCGAGGTGGTGGAGATCCTGGCGCGCGCGGTGCTCCCTGGCGATCTCGTCATCGCCCGGCCCGGCGATCGCGTGGCCGCCGACGGGGTGGTCGAGGAGGGCCAGAGCGCCATCGACGAGAGCCTGCTCACCGGCGAGTCCGCGCCCGTCGCCAAGGGGCCGGGCTCGCCCCTGCTGGCGGGCACCCTGAACGGCTCGGGCGCGCTGCGCTACCGCGCGAAGGCCACCGGCGCCGCCACCGTGCTCTCGCGCATCATGGTCAGCGTCCACCGACTGCTGTCCGACAAGCCGCCGGTACAACGCCTGGTGGACAGGATCGCGGCGGTGTTCACGCCCGTCGTGCTCGTGCTCGCGGTCCTCACGTTTACCGCCTGGATGATCTGGGGGCCGGGGCCCGCCGACGCCGCGCTGGCCGCCGCCTCCGTGCTGGTGATCGCCTGCCCCTGCGCGCTCGGGCTCGCGACGCCGACGGCGCTGCTGGTCGGCACCGGCTGGGGCGCGCGGCGGGGCATCCTCTTCCGCGACGCCTCCGCCCTCGAGCTGGCTCACCGGGTCACCGACGTCGTCTTCGACAAGACCGGCACGCTCACCCTGGGCCGCTTCGGGCTGGTCGCCGCCTGGGGCGCATCCACTGTGGGTGGAGAAGAGGGCGCGCTGCGGGTGGTGGGCGCGCTGGAGTCGGACAGCGAGCACCCGGTCGCCCAGGCCCTGGTGGCGGCGGCGCGGGCGCGGGGTCTGGGCACGAGCGGGGTGGGCGGCGTGCAGACCACGCCGGGCCTGGGCCTGAGCGCTGAGGTGGAGGGCGCGCGCTGGCTGGTCGGCAGTCGGCGCTTCCTGGAGGGCGCGGGCGTGGCCATCGACCCGCCCAAGGAGGCGTCCGTCGTGATCGCGACCGCGGGGAGCACGCTGGTCTGGGCGGCGCGCGAGGGGGAGCTGGTGGCGGTCTTCGCGCTGGCGGACGAGCTTCGGCCCGAGGCGGTCGAGGCTATCGCCGCGCTGCGCGCGATGGGCATCCGGGCGCGGATGTTGAGCGGGGATCGGCGCGAGGTCGCCGCTCCGCTGGCCGCGCGGCTCGGGCTGGACAGCTTCGAGGCCGAGGTGCTCCCCGACCAGAAGGCCACGGCGGTCGCCGCGCTTCGTCGGGACGGCGCGGTGGTCGCGATGGTGGGGGACGGCGTCAACGACGCCCCCGCGCTGGCGGCGGCGGACGTGGGCGTGGCGATGGGCGGCGGCGCCGCGGTCGCGTCGGAGGCCGCGGCGGTCACCATCCGAGAGGACCTGCGGCTCCTGGCCGAGACCCTGACGCTCTCGCGCCAGACCATGCGCGTCATCCGCCAGAACCTGATCTGGGCCTTCCTCTACAACGTACTCGCCATCCCGCTGGCGGCGGGCGCGCTCTATCCTGCGTTCGGTCTGCGCCTCTCGCCGATGATCGCCGGGGCCGCCATGGCCCTCTCCAGCGTCAGCGTGGTGACGAACAGCCTGCGCGTGCGAGGGTCTCCTTAGACCCGGACAAATTATGGCCGGGCACTTGCGGCCCCTCCCTTGTCGGCCTGGGTCCACCGACCTACATTGCGCCCGCCAGCTTCCTCTCGATCTCCTCTCCGACCCCCTCTTCATGGGTGAGCGCTGTCATGGTGAACAAGGCCATCCTCATCGGAAATCTCGGCCAGGACCCGGAGGTCCGCACGACCGCCGGCGGCAACCAGGTCGCTACCCTCCGTCTCGCCACCGCCGAGCGCCGCAAGGACGCGAGCGGCCAGTGGAGCGACCACACGGAGTGGCACACGGTCGTCTGCTTCGGCAAGACCGCCGAGAACGTGGCGCGCTTCTGCCGCAAGGGCAAGCAGCTCTTCATCGAGGGCCGCATCCAGACCCGCAAGTGGCAGGACAAGGACGGCCGCGACCGCTGGTCCACCGAGATCGTCGCGGAGAACATCCGCTTCCTCGGCGGCGGCGGTGGCGGCGAGGGCGGTGAGGGCGGCGGCGGCGGCGGCTATGGCGGTGGCGGTGGCGGCGGCGGCGGCGGCTATGGCGGTGGTGGCGGCGGCGATGGCCGCGGCGGCGGCGGCCGCGAGCAGGGCGGCGGTCGCGGGGGCGGGGCCCCTTATGATCAGCCGGGCGCGCCGGATGATCAGATGCCGTACCAGGACGAAGACATCCCGTTCTGAGCGGTCGTCTGGGCGGCAGGAAGGCAGGCACCCCCCCACCCCCCCCTCCCCCACGAGGGGGGAGGGAGTCGGGCGCTGCGACGCCCCGCCCCGAGCCTCCTCCGAGGGAGAGGGAGTCGGTCCGTGCGAACCCCGCCCCGAGCCTCCTCCGAGGGAGAGGGAGTCGGTCCGTGCGACGCCCCGCCCCGCCCCGAGCCTCCTCCCCCCTCGTGGGGGAGGCGCCCCCGAAGGGGGCGGTGGGGGGGTGCGTACCCTCCAGCCGCGCAGTCGACGGGATCGCCTACCTTCCTGCCACTCCACTCCACCACCACTCAGCCCCCCTCCTCCCAGATCAGGACCAGCAGCTCGACCCGTCGCGTCGCGCCCTGCGCATCCCGCGGTCGGACGGCCTCGCCCGTGCCCACCGCCTGCAGGCGCTCCGCCGCGACGCCGCGCGCGACCAGCGCCTCCAGCACCGCCGTCGCCCGCCGCAACGACAGGTCGTAGTTGTAGGCGGGCGCGCCGACCTCATCCGCGTGCCCCTCGACGCGCAGCAGGCGCACCTCCGGGTGGTCGCGCAGCCAGGCCGCCAGCGCGTCGAGCAGGGGCAGGTCCTCCGGGCGCAGCGTGGCCTGGTCCAGCGCGAAGCCCAGCTCGCCGGAGAGCGTGAGCCGGTTCTCCAGCCGGTCTACCGCCACCGGCGCGAGCGGGACCGTCAGCGAGACCTCGCCACGAAAGGGGATCTCGGCGCTGGCCCGCGCCGGCGCGTGCTGGGGTGCGGTCGCCAGCAGGGTCGCCGAGCCCACTGGTAACGACAGGGTCGCGCCCTCGGCGGGCACGGGCAGGAGGGCGCCGTCGATCTCCACCTGGCCCGCCAGCGCCTGCCCGCCAGCGCCCGTGAGCTGGACGCGGAGCGTGCCGGTCTTGCGCGGCACGAGGGTGAGCGCCTCCTCGTGGACGCCGGGCCCGGGGAGGTAGAAGATCTGCTCGGCCGGCTGGTGGCCTTCGGCGCTGGCGCGCACGCGGACGCTGCCCGTCGGCAGGCGCTCGTCGAAGGGCTCGCCGGCCAGCACGCTGCGCGGCGGGAGCTCGCCGATGGTCACGGTGGCCTGCTCCAGCGCGCCGCGCGCCGCGCTCTGCACGGTCAGGCGCAGCACGGTCAGCACGTCCGGGCAGCCGTCCTCGTCCTGATAGCGGTTGTAGACCTCCGCCTCGTCGGGGCAGGTGTCGGCCTGGTCCGCGAGGCCGTCGCGGTCGTTGTCGGGGTCGGGGCAGCCGTCCACGTCGCGGTGCTCGTCCCGGTCCTCGGGCCGCTGGGGGCAGAGGTCGCGCAGGTCCACGAGGCCGTCCTTGTCGTCATCGTCCAGCGGGGCGCCGACATCGCCGGCTAGCGCCAGCCGCAGCGCGGGCGCGCCGAGCCCGGAGCCCAGCCCGAGCCCGACGGCCAGCCGCACGGCGTCCCCGTCCTCTGTCCGCCGCCGCAGGCCGGCCAGCAGCTCCAGCGGGTAAAGTGCGCGTCCACCTGCCCGATCGCCCAGCGGCGCGCTGCCCAGGGCCTCCAGAGAAAGGTCGAGCCTCGAGAATGTCTCACGGCTGAGACCAAATCCCAGCTCCAGGCGGTTGCCCCAGGTGGCGCCCGGGATCTCGGTGGGCTCCTGCAGGCGCAGGCCCAGGTTCAGGCCGGCCTCCAGGCCGCCGATCGGCCGTCCCAGCGCCAGAGCTCCTTTGATCGCCCCGCGGTCGCCCAGCAGGTAGGCGTCGCCGCCCTGGCGCAGGTCCACCTGCACGGCCCAGGTCGCGGAGAGCTCGCGGGGCTCGTCGGGCAGGAGCGGGATGCCGATGCGCAGGCCCAGATCGCCGGGGATGGGCGCGGCCGGCTCGTCCAGCACCCAGGCGAGATGGAGAGGCCAGACGGCCCCCACCTGGAAGAAGGAGCCGATGTCCAGGGTGAAGGCGGGCTCCAGGGTCAGCAGGTGCTCCAGATAGGGCGTCTCGCCGCGCGCGCTGCGCAGCACAACGGGGGCGCGCGCGTAGCTGGACGCCAGGCTGGCCCTCCAGGCGGTCTGGCCGCTGAAGCGCGCCTCCTGCAAGCTGAGGAAGGTGCCGCCATCGACGACCTGCAGGTGCTGCGCGTCCGCCGCCAGCGCCGGGCGCGCCAGGATCAAGGCGGGAAACAAGACACACGCCGCGCCCAGCGCCCTCCGGCGCAGCAGGGCCGCGACCGCCGCCAGCAGCCCGATCAGGCTCCGGCCCCAGGCCGTGCTGCACCCATGACCACCGCCCTCCACGACGGCCGTGTCGGCCGTGTCGTCGCTGTCTGTCCCGCTCTCTCCCTGGCCCTCGCAGACCACCTCCGGCTCCTCCCGGCAGTCGCAGCCGCCCCCCTGCGCGGTCACGCAGTCGGCCTCTGTCGCTCCAGGCGCCGCGAGCGCCGGCGGGTCCAGCAGCAGCAGCGGGAGCAGCAATCCAGCGGACATCCCCTCCATCCTACCGGCTCGCGCCGCCAGCCGCGCGTCCTCCTGGTGCGGGATCGGATAATCTGTTCAGACCTCCACCGGGGATTCCATGAGCGTCCGCATCCACGAGCTCCTGACCTTCGCCGTCCAGAACGGCGCCTCGGACGTCCACCTCGCCGCTGGCGAGATCCCGGCCGTTCGCATCGATGGTGAGGTGCGTCGCCTCGACCTCGAGGCGCTCTCCCCGGATGACGCCAAGCGCCTCGCCTACTCGATCATGAACGAGAAGCAGAAGACGCACTTCGAGAACGAGATGGAGATCGACTTCTCCATCGGGCTCAAGGGTCTGGCGCGCTTCCGCGTCAACGTGTTCACGCAGTCGCGCGGCGTGGCGCTGGTGCTCCGGCAGATCCCCACCAAGGTCCGCACGCTAGAGGAGCTGAAGGCCCCGGCCATCTTCCAGTCCATCGCCAGCTTCAAGAAGGGGCTGGTGCTGCTGACGGGGCCGACGGGCTCGGGAAAGAGCACGACCCTGGCGGCGATGATCGACTACATCAACAAGAACCGGGCCGAGCACATCCTCACCATCGAGGACCCTGCCAGGAATGCGTCCATCGGACCGATGCCGCCGGCTTCAAGATGATGCTGCC
>CAZKWG010000139.1:0-12946 GCA_964556105.1 uncultured Enterobacterales bacterium
CTTCGACGAGGGCTACGGCTTCTCGGTCCGGGCGGCCGAGGCGGCGGCGGCCGACGGCGTCAAGCTGATCGTCACGGCCGACATCGGCGTGCGCGACCACCGGGCGGTCGAGGCGGCGACGATGGCCGGCGTGGAGGTGATCATCTGCGATCACCACCTCCCCGCCGGCGAGGCCGTCCCTGAGCACGCGCTGGCCGTGCTCTGCCCGCCGCAGGTGGGCTGCGCCTACCCGAACAAGGCGCTGGCCGCCTGCGGGGTCTCCCTCAAGCTCGCCCAGGCGCTGCTGGCCGAGCACCCGAAGCGCGAGGCCATCCTGGCCTCCATCCTCAAGATCGCCGCCATCGGCACCGTGGCCGACGTGGTGGACCTCTCGACCCTGGAGAACCGCGCCATCGTCTCGCTGGGGCTCGACGCCATGCGCGCCGGGCCGAACGCCCCCGGCCTCGCCGCCCTGCTGGAGGTCGCCGGCCTGGACAAGGGCCAGATCGACGCCTCCGACCTCGGCTATCGCCTCGGGCCGCGCATCAACGCCGCCGGCCGGCTCAGCGAGGCCAACGCCGTCATCGCCCTCTTCGACGAGAAGGACCCGAGCGCCGCGCGCGCCCGCGCCAAGGCCCTGGACCGCCTCAACGCCGAGCGCCAGGGGATGCAGGAGAAGCTCATCGCGGCCTGCCTGGCGCAGATCCCTGGACGCCTGCCCGACTTCGTCGTGCTCTGGGGCCAGGAGGACGAGGGCTGGCACCGCGGCATCGTCGGCATCGCCGCCGCGAAGATCCGCGACCGCGTCCACCGCCCCACCGCCATCTGCGCGGTCGCTGGAGAAGAGGCGCGCGGCAGCGTGCGCAGCACCGGCGAGGTTCACGCCGTGGAAGCCCTCTCCTCGGCCGCGGACCTGCTGGTCAAGTTTGGAGGCCACCCCGTCGCCGCCGGCTTCACCGTCCCCACCCGCAACCTCGACGCCCTAGCCGAGCGCCTCGCCGCCTTCGCCAGCCAGAACGCCGGCTCTTTCGTCCCCACCCTGGACCTCGACGCCCGCTGCACCGTCTCCGAGCTCGACCGCGGCGCCGTCGAGGCGCTCACCCGCCTCGGGCCGCACGGCAAGGGCAACCCGCCGCCCATGCTGGCGCTGGAGCCCGGCACGCCCGCCCGGGTGAGCCCCATGGGCGACCGTCACCTGCGCTTCGATCTCGGGCCGCTTCAGGCCATCTGGTGGGGAGGCGCCCAGCACAGAGACGCCTTGCACGGGCCGATCTCCGTCGTCGCGACCCCGGGCTTCCACACCTGGCAGGGCCGGACGACGATGCGCCTCACGGTAGAGGACGCTCGGCCTTCGCCGCCGCCTCCTTGAGGGCCGTCACCAGGTCCTTCTCCGTCGCGCCCGCGGGCGCCGTGAGATCGAAGACCTCGGGGACCTGCCCGAGCTCGTCCCAGCTCTGCATGTCGATGTCCACCCGCAGCTGCAGCGAGGGGACCTCGAGCGAGAGCTCCCAGGGCAGCTCCGTGCGGCCGATCTTCTTCGTGCTCGGGTAGCTGGCCTCGATCAGCGAGGCAGCGTCGCGCACGACGCGCATGCTGGAGAGCAGGCCGCTCCGCCCGTCCACCTGCGCCCAGAGCTGCACGCCGGGGGCCGCGTCGATCACCAGGGCCGCGTCGCGGCCGTCCAGGGTCGCCGAGGCCACGGGCGCGTCCGGCAGCGGCAGGGTCGCGGTGAGCACGCGCACCACGTCGTCCAGGCGCACGGCCCCGCCGGAGAGCTCGGCCAGGACCGCGCTGGCGTCGGGCCCGCTGTAGAAGATCTGGTCCTGGGCGCTCCAGACGTCGATGGCCTCGCCGTCGCTGGCGACGATGAGGGCCGGCGTGCCGACCGCGCCGAGCACCTCCACCCGGAAGCGGTCGGGCGCGTGCAGCACCAGGCCGCCGCGGGTGCTCAGCTCGGCGTCCCCGCGGTGGATGGTGACCGAGAACGCGCCGCGCAGCGCGAAGGGCAGGCTCCGCTCCCGCGCGCGCGCGAGGACCTCGGCCGGATCAGCCGCGGCGCTCGGCGCGCGCTTGCCGCAGGCGGAGAGCCCCAGGATGGACGAAAACAGCAGGGCGTTCATTCGACTCCGCTCCCGGCGCCCGCGTAGCGCGCGGCCCGCCCCTCGGCGAGGGCCGCGTCCGCGAAGCGCTGCTGTGCCGTCAACCCCTGAGCCAGCAGCCGCCAGCCCTCCGCGCTGGCCGGCGCCCGATCGATCGCCTGAAGCGCCAGCGCCAGCGCCTGCTCGGGCTGACCGCTCGCCAGCAGCGCCCGCCCCTCGCCCACCAGCGCGGAGGCGTCCGGAGCGCCGCGCGAGACCGCGGGCGCCACCTTGACCCCGAGCGCGCGGGCCTTCGCCGCCGCCGTCTTCGCCCCCCGCGCGTCGCCCTGGACCGCGAGCAGCGCCGAGAGGGTGGCCCAGTGGGCGCCATCGGCGGGATCCATCGCCAGCATCGCGCGCAGCGTCTCCACCTCCAGGAGGTCGTCTCCCGCCGCGCGCGCGAGCAGGAGGGTCGTCTGCAGCAGCCCCAGGTCCTGGGGCTCGGCCCGCGCCAGCCAGCCGAGCGCGCTGCCCAGCCGACCCGAGGCCCGCGCCGCCTCGACCAGCAGGCCCGGCGCGCGCTCCCGATCGCCCAGGGCCAGGGCGGCCCCGAGATCATCGAGCGCCCCCGCCGCGTCTCCGGCCATCATCCGGCTCTGCGCGCGCGCCAGCAGGGCGTCCACGCTGCGCGCCGGCCCCTTCGCCCAGGCCAGCGCGAGGCTGCGCGCCTCGGCCTCGCGCCCCGCGCTGCCCAGGAGCAACGCCATGCGGTCCATCCACAGCGCCTCGCGGCTGGGATCGCGGGTCATCGCCTCGGTGACCAGCACCTCGGACCTGACCACGTCCCCTCGCAGGCGAGCCACCACCGCGCGCAGGGCCAGCGCGTCGGTCTCCGCCGGGCCGGGGATCAGGCTGGCCAGCGCGCGGTCCGCCGCCTCCAGGTCGCCCCGCGCGAGCTGCAGCCGCGCCGCCTCCAGGGTCAGCCAGGGGCTGTCCGGGTCCAGGGTCCGCGCCCGCGCCAGCGCGATCTGCGCCTGCTCCAGCTCGCCCTGCTCGCGCAGGACGGCGGCGTGCAGGTAGGCCGCGCGCGCCGCCTCCGGGACCTCCGAGCGCAGCGGGGGCGGCACCACCGGCGGCGGGATCCGCAGGGAGGGCGCGCAGGCCAGCAGCAGGAGCGGGAGCAGGGTCACGGAGCAGAGGTAACCGGTGTCCCGGGCTTGCGCGCCGCCTGCCTGGCGCTACAAGCTGGGGGCGAGGTCTCCGATGCGAACCCTCCTCCTCCTGCTCGCGCTCGCCTGTCGGGGGCGTCACGAGGCTCCCGCCACCGGCGCCCCCTCCTCCCTCGCCGAGCTGCAGGGGCTCCCCGAGCTCGCCGCCGGCAGCCGGCTGATGGCGGGCCCGGAGGGTCAGCTCCTGCGGCTGGACGCGCCGCCGCTCCCCCGCGATCGCGCCGTGATCGCCGTGCACGGCTACAAGAGCAAGGGCGCGGAGTGGGTGGAGCCCCTCAAGACGATGGCGGGCTGGGAGACCCAGCTCTACTACTACCACTGGAACTGGAACCAGTGCCCGAGCAAGGCCGCCGCGGAGCTGGACCGGGCGCTGGACAACCTGGTGGCCACCCAGCCCTCGCTACAATCCCTGCTGGTGATCGGCCACAGCTATGGCGGCCTGATGAGCGCCGTCATGGGCCAGACGCAGAATACCGGAAGGCCGACCCAGCTCCACCTCATCGCCGCTCCGCTGGCCGGCATCGACATGCTGGACAGGCTGTGCGCCGGGGACGTCCTGCGGGCGGCGCCGCCCACCGAGGGCGTCCGCTGGCGGCAGTGGCGCACGGTCCACGAGGCGGACGGGGCCTTCCGCGAGATGGAGACGGATCCGCAGATCCTCGAGGTCCCCGAGCTCACCGTCACCCAGCTCCCCGCCGAGTGGGAGGGCGGCCGGCTCGGCCACAACCGCGCCATCCAGTACGTCCTGGCGGAGCTGAACCCGACGCGCGGCCAGTGAGCGCGCCGCGCTGACGGCTCAGATGTGCTCGCGCTCCCAGAGCTCGCGCGCGCCGCGCTTGATGGGCACCAGCGTCGCCGCGACGCAGATCCCCGCCGCGGCCAGCAGGGGCAGGATCACGCCCGCCCAGTCCTTCGCTTGCAGCGCGCGATCGTTCACCACGGCCGTCAGGAAGAGGTAGACCGGGAAGGCCTCGACGAGGATCACCAGGGTGACCAGCGAGAGCGAGGCGACCATGAACAGGAGGCCGGTGGGGCCGGCGGCGGCGCGCGCGGCGTTGTCCAGGCGGAAGTCGGGGTAGAGGGCGCCCAGGCCGACCGCGACGCCGGAGATGCCGAACGCCAGGATGAAGGCGGTCCAGGCGGCGATGCCCATGAGGAAGGGCCCCGCCTCGAGGATGCGCGTGGACGCGATGGCCAGGGTCTCGCCGATCACCAGCATCGGGACCAGCCCCGGCCAGATCTTGGCCCAGAGGAAGCGCTCGGGATCGACCGGCGCGGTGCGGATGAGCCAGAAGGCGCGGCCCTCGACGGAGATCGCGGGGAGCTGAAAGCGGGCGGCGACGGCGGCCATGATGAAGCCGATCAGGCCGAGCAGCAGGTAGGCCAGCACGTTCCGCCACACGCCGCCCCAGGGGCCGCGCAGCAGGTCGGTGGGCAGGGCGGTGACGCTGACCAGGGTGATGATCACGATGGCGCCGAGCAGGAAGAGCTGGCTCCACTGGGCGGGATCGCGCACGAAGGTCTTGGCGTCCTTCTCGACGATGGCGCGGCCCACCTCGGACAGCGGTCGGGTCCACAGCGCGATGATCCGGTCGAGCCAGCCCGCCCGCGCCAGCCGCGCCGCCCGCGCCTCCTGCGCCCGCGCCCGGCCCTGGTCGTAGAGGGCGCTGGTGACCCAGCGGCCGACGGCGGTGGTGGCGGCGGCGCCCGTCATCAGGAGCCCGAATTCTATCCAGGGAAAGGCCCGATCTTGCAGCAGCGCCAGCAGCACGTCCGCCGCCCAGCGCGGCGGGGTGAGGATGGGCACCGGGGTCTGAAGCTCGGCGACATAGGCGGCGAGGTTCTCGAAGTTCTCCGCGTCCAGCAGGCGCTCCGGGCGCACCACGCGCAGCGCCACGAAGAGCAGGACCACGCCGATGATGCCGAGGATCGCCAGCAGCTCGCGCAGGCGCCGCGCCGGGAAGGTGCTGACCAGCACGCTGGCCACGGCCACGCCCACGCTGGCGGGGATGGCGACGAAGGCGGCCAGGACGACCAGCATCAGCGCGTAGTAGAGCGGGCCGGCCTCGTAGACCACGCCGTAGACGACGAAGACGGGCAGGCCGAAGATGGCGACCATCCAGCTCGACTGCCCCATGGTGTCGAGGAGGCGCGCGCCGTGCAGCACGGGGCGCTCCACCGGCAAGGAGAGGACCAGCTCCAGGTCCTCGGCCAGGTAGAACGTGGAGAGCGCGGTCACGACGTTGGAGAAGAGCAGGAGCCCGAACAGGCTCAACAGCAGTAATTCCAGCAACTTACGGGTGAGGATGGGCCCGAAGACCTCGACGTCGTGGAACATCTGGACCAGCCAGCCCACGCCGCCGAACATGCCCAGCCAGAAGACCAGGCCGGAGAAGACGAAGAAGAGGATGGTGCTCCGCTCGCCCCGGCTGGCCCGGCGCCAGCGGTTGAGCAGCCCCATCGCGCGCGGCCAGAGCAGGACTCCCAGGGCTCTCAAGCGGCCTCCACCCGATACACTCGTTCAGGGTGGATCACTCTACCGGCTTCCACTCTCCGGCGTCCTGCTCTTCCGCTTTTCGTACGGTCGCCCGAATGTACGCGCGGAGGAGCTTGTTGCGCTGCGCGCCGCCCACCAGCGCGCGCAGGTCCTCATAGAGCCCAGGGTCCTGGACCAGCAGCCCGGCGGTGCCCTCGCCCGCGTTGATCGCCTCGCTGGCCACGCGGAGCTGCGCGACCGTGATGGCGAGGTCGTCGATCATCTGCGCCTTCTCGGGCTCATAGAGCAGGGCGTGGACGACGCTGTCCTCGTTCTTCAGGTCGTTCGTGAGCTGGTCGAGCGCGGCCGCCAGATCCTTGAGCTCACGCGCGAGATCGGCGCCTTCTTCGGCGTAGATGAGCTGATGCGCCAGCCCGTCGCCGTTGCGAATCTCGTTCGACACGTCCTCCAGGCCCGCCGTCGCCACCTGCAGATTGCTGACCGTGCCCTTGAGCTGCCGCGCCAGGGCCTCGTCATAGATCAGCGTGTGCAGCAGCCCAGAGCCGTCCTTGGCCTGGGCGAGCATGGCCTCGATGTGCTGAAAGCTGCGGGCGAGGCTGGCCTGGGCGGCCTCCTGGTCCGAGCCCAGCAGCAGGTCCACCTTGCGGCTGATGCTCTCGGTGCTGGCGAGGAGATCGGTGGCCTTCTTCTGATACTCGAGCAGATTCAAGGGGTTACGGGTGCTGAGCCAGGCGCCGTTGGCCATCTCCGGCTTGTCGGGCGACCCGATCGTGATGCTGATGTACTTGTCGCCCAGCACGCCCTCGGTCTCGATGCGCGCCTCGGAGTCCTCGCGGATGCGCGGCCGGTAGCGGTCGAGCACCGACATCTCGACCAGCATCTCCTTCTCCGAGAGCTGCTCGCCGAAGCGGATCGCGCTGACCTCGCCGACGTCCCAGCCCGCCAGGCGCACGACGGCGCCCTCCTTGAGCCCGGCGACGTCGGCGAAGCGCCCGTTGAGCTTGTAGCGGTCCTCGAGCATGTCCGAGGATCCACCGAGGATCCAGAGCGTAGCGACGAGGACGCTGAGCAGGACGAGGACGAAGACGCCGACCTTGATGTCCTGGGCGGTGGTGCGGGCCATCGACGCTCCCTCGTTCGCTGCGCCGAATTACATAGCCCTCCTCACACCGCCTGACTACCCGGAGAGCGCCCGCATGGACTCCTGCGATCTGGTGGTGATCGGCCTCGGCACGGCGGGAGCGACGGCCGCCGCTATCGCCGCCGAGCGCGGGCTCAGCGTCATCGGGATCGAGGCGAGGCCGCTCGAGGAGGCCGGCGCGCGCTGGGTGAACGGCGTAGCGGCCTGGCAGTTCGACGAGGCGGGCGTGGCGCGGCCCGAGGCGCCCGAGCTGCGCGGGGAGCGGGTGCCGTTCCATCTGGTGGCCGGCTGGGGGCCGGAGCGGGTGACGGTGCGCGATCACGACCTGCTGGAGGTGGACATGCGCCTCCTCGTCTCGCGCCTGCAGGGCCGGGCGCGGGCGGCGGGGGCGGATCTGCGCGTGGCGAAGGCGGGGACCTACGCCGACGGGGTGCTGGAGACCGATCGCGGCCCGATCCGCGCGCGCTATGTGGCCGACGCCTCCGGGCTCGGCGGGCGGGGGCTGCTGGACCGGCCGCGCCCGGCGCCGACGGAGATCTGCACGGCCGCCCAGGAGGTTCGCCATGTCCGCGACCGACAGGCGGCCGAGTCCTTCCTCGCCGGGCACGGCGTCGCGCCCGGCGAGACCCTCTGCTTCACCGGCGTCGCGGGGGGCTTCAGCGTCGTCAACCTGCGCCTGGACGGAGACGAGGTCTCGCTGCTGACCGGGACGATCCCTGCCCTCGGCGCGCCCTCGGGGCGCCAGCTCCTCGACACCTTCGTGGCCGAGAAGTCCTGGGTCGGCGAGCGGATCTTCGGCGGGGCGCGCCCGATCCCCCTGCGCCCGACCACCGTCCGGCTCGGCGAGGGCCCCGTCGCCCTGCTCGGCGACGCCGGCAGCCAGGTCTACGCCATGCACGGCTCCGGGATCGGCGTCGGGATGATCGCCGCCGCCCTGCTGGCCAGGACGCTGGCGCAGGGCGGAACGCCGGAGGACTACAACTACGCGTGGCAGCGACGCTGGGGCGGCCTGATGGCCGGATCCGCGCTCTTCTGCCGCTACTCCGCGACGCTCTCCACAGACGACGTTCACGCCCTCTTCGGCTCTGGATTGATGCCGCCGAGCCTGGCCCGCGAGGGCCTCGACCAGGGCATCCTCCTCCCCGACCTCGTCGAGCTGCCCGGGCTGAGCCTCAGCCTGGCGCGGCACCCGGTGGTCGCGCTGAGCATGACGCCGATGGTGAGCCGGCTGGGCGCGCTGTACGCGCTCTATCGGACCTTTCCGCGCGATCCGGCGAAGATCCCTGCCTTCGAGGCTCGGGTGGCGCGCCTCATGGGACCTGCGCCCCACGCAGGGCCTACTCCGTGACCGTGACCGTCGTGGAGAGGTCGTAGGTCCCCGATCGCACGCTCAGCTCGGCCTGGCCCGCGTACAGGAAGACGGCGACGTTGTCCTCGAGGGTGGCGAAGTCCGTAGGCTCGAAGTGGACGACCATGGGCCCGATGAGGCGCGACTCGTCGCAGTTCATCCAGATGACCCAGGTGTCGCCGACGACGGGCTCCTCCGGCCCGAGCAGGTCCAGGCTCACCTCGTCGCAGGTGTGGTCATCCTCCTCGTCGGCGGTGTCCGCGCTGTCTACGGACGCCGTGTCCTCCTCGGGCAGGTTCCCCGTCTCCCAGTCCAGATCCGGATCCTTCGATCTGCAGCCCAGGAACGATGTCGCCAGCAGCACCAGGACCATGTGCGCCTCCCCGAGGCGCAAGTATAGCCGCGCTGTCCGCGACGCGAAGAAGAAGTGCGCGTCCGGTGGAGCCGTGCGCAGGGCGTCGAAGAAATCCAGCTTCTTGCCGGTTCCAGCGTTGGAGCGGAGCTTTCGCACGATTTGCCACGTCAAGAGTAGCGCCCGATACGCTACGTTTGAGGTTGACAAACGAAGCATGTATGCTTAGTGCTCCCGGCTGGAGGCTCAGGCCATCATGCGCGCGCGCCCCTTCCTCGTGCTGTTCACCGTCGCGGCAGCGGCGGGGTTCCTGTTCGCGAGCTTCTCGACCTACGACTTCGTGCAGCACCTGGACCGCCAGGTGCACGGCATCCACTGCTCGTTCATCCCCGGCATCACGGGCACGGACGTGTCGGGCACCTCGGGCTGCCACACGACGATGATGAGCCCCTACTCGTCGGTGTTCCGCACCGCGCTGTGGGGCGGGCTGCCGGTCAGCCTCCCCGCCATGGGCGTCTTCGCCTATCTGGTCTTCCGCGGGCTGGACGCGCTCCTGAACCGTCGCGAGGCCGACCGCGGGCTGGCCGGCTACCTCGTCGCCGCCGCCGCCCTGCCCGCGCTCACCAGCGTCGTCATGGGCTACCTCTCGCTGGTCGAGCTGGACGCCGCCTGCAAGCTCTGCATCGGCATCTACATGTCGAGCGCGCTCGCGCTGATCGGCGCCATCGGCTTCTGGGCCAAGGCCGGCCCCGAGGCTCCCGCCTACGACCCGCACGCCTTCGACCCCCGCGCCCGCCGCCACCCGGTGGATGAGCCGGAGGAGGCCGCCGGCCCCACGAGCTCCGGCATGGGCGACCACGCGCTCGCCTTCGCACAGGGCGTCGGCTTCGTCGGCATCCCCGTCGTGCTCTACTTCGCCGTCGCCCCCGACTTCTCCGGCTACATCGGCACCTGCGGGGAGCTGATCAAGCCCGAGGACACCTACGGCGTCATGATCCCGCTGGAGACCAACCCCGGCGGTCGCGAGACGATCGAGGTGCTCGACCCGCTCTGCTCGTCCTGCCGCGCCTTCGAGAACCGGCTGGACGCCTCGGGTCTCGACGAGAAGATGAACCGCAAGGCGGTGCTCTTCCCCCTGGACAGCACCTGCAACTGGATGGTGCAGAACAGCCTGCACCCCGGCGCCTGCACCGTCAGCGAGGCCGTCATCTGCGCGGGCGACAAGGCCAACGCCGTCCTGGACTGGGCGTTCGAGAACCAGGAGCAGATCCGCACCGCCGCGACCAACGACCCCGCCGCCGCGACGAACATGGTCACGGCGGCCTTCCCGGACCTGAAGGGCTGCGTCGGATCGAAGCAGACCGCCGCAAAGCTGAACAAGTCGCTGCGCTGGGCCGTCTCCAACCAGCTCCGCGTCATGACCCCGCAGGTCTACGTGGACGGCAAGAAGCTCTGTGACGAGGACACGGACATCGGCATGGACTACGCCCTGTCCCGCCTGCTCGACAACATGGTGGCGCCGCAGCCGGCGGCCCGCCAGGGAGGCCTGTGATGAACAAGGCGCTGCACTGGGGGCTGGGCGCGCTCGTCCTGCTCCTCCCCTCGCTGCCCCCCATCGTCTGGGTGAGCGGCGCCAAGACCCGCCTCGCCGAGATCGAGGCGTCGGCGGACGCGACCGAGACCGCGCAGGTCGCCGTCGCCTCGGCCTCCGACGAGGGCTACTGCTCGATGGAGCTGAAGAAGGTGCTTCGCCGGGTGCTGCAGAGCTGCGGCCTGCTCAGCACGGGCGAGGTGCGCGGCTGCCAGCCGCTCGAGGCGAAGAGCGTCGCGACCCTGGCAGGCTCGGACTTCAACGCCCTCTTCACGCCGCTGGCCGATCGCGCCGGCATCGTGCAGTTCGAGAAGGAGTCGGCCGACCTCGAGGCCGCCGACCTGGCGCTCATCGACAAGGTCTTCGCCGATCAGCGGGGCGCGAGCTACTTCTTCGTCGTGTCGCGCTCCAGCCCCGAGGGCTCGGAGATCTACAACCGCGACCTCTCCCAGCGGCGCGCGAAGGCGGTCATCGACCACGTCAAGACCACCTTCGACGACCCGGATCTGGACAAAGAGGTCGGGTTGCTCTGGCTCGGCGAGGAGTTCGCGCAGCTCGATGATCAGTTCTGTCAGTGGCAGCGCAGCGGCGCGGCCGATAGCTGCTCGTCCCAGGAACTGAACCGGAGCGCGTTCATCGCATGGATCGACTGTCGCTTGTAGCATTCCTTCTGGTCGCCTGTGAGGGCGGTTCGAAGCCCACGGCGCCCGCGACGGCCCCCAGCCGGGTAGACGCCGTCACGGCGGCCCCGAAAAAGGAGGCCACCACCGCCGAATTCTGCGAGGCGCGCCCCAACCGCACCTTCGCCTTCCCCCTGCTGGACAGCCCGGCTCCGGGGACCGGCACGGGCTGGCGCTGGGTCAACGTCTGGGCGACCTGGTGCGGCCCCTGCATCGAGGAGATGCCGCGCATCTCCGCCTGGGAGCAGAAGCTCACCGCGGACGGCGCCCCGGTGGACCTGCAGTTCCTGAGCGTGGACGCGACGGCCGAGGACGTGACGAAGTTCCGCGAGACCCACCCGACCACGCCCGAGTCGGTGCGCATCCAGAGCCTGGACCTGCTCGCTCCCTGGCTGGAGAGCGTGGGCCTCGACGCCAGCGCCGTCCTGCCCCTCCACCTCTTCGTGAGCCCGGAGGGCAACCTCTCCTGCGTCCGCATGGGCGCGGTGAACGACGCGGACTACGACGTGGTCAAGGCCGTCCTCTCCGGCAAGTGAGTTCGAGGCAACGATGAGCTACTACCGCACCCACACCTGCGACGCGCTCCGCGCGAGCGACGCCGGCACGACCGTCACCCTGTCGGGGTGGCTGCACATGGTCCGCGACATCGGGGGGATCCTCTTCCTCGTGCTGCGCGATCACTACGGCTCCACGCAGCTCGTCGTCGATCCGGCCGATCCCTTCTACGCGCTCGTTCGCGAGACCCGCGTGGAGAGCACGCTGCGCATCGAGGGCGTGGTCCGCGCCCGCCCCGAGGGTCAGACCAACCCGAGCATGGCGACCGGCGCGATCGAGGTCGTGGTCACGGCGGTGGAGGTGCTGGCCACCTCGGACGTCCTGCCCTTCCCCATCGCCGCGGAGATCAACGCCAACGAGGCGCAGCGGCTCAAGCACCGCTTCCTCGACCTGCGGCGCCCGGGCGTCCACGACCGCATCGTCCTGCGCTCGAAGGTGATCTCCTACATCCGCAACCGGATGAACGAGATGGGCTTCCTCGAGTTCCAGACGCCGATCCTCACCAGCTCGAGTCCGGAGGGCGCCCGCGACTATCTGGTCCCGAGCCGCGTACACCCCGGCAAGTTCTACGCGCTCCCGCAGGCGCCCCAGCAGTTCAAGCAGCTCCTGATGACGAGCGGCTTCGACCGCTACTTCCAGATCGCGCCCTGCTTCCGCGACGAGGACGGCCGCGCCGACCGCAGCCCCGGCGAGTTCTACCAGCTCGACCTCGAGATGGCCTTCGTCACGCAGGACGACGTCTTCGCCGCCGTCGAGGCGCTGATGATCGACGTCTTCACGACCTTCTCCAAGCGCCGGGTCGAGCACCCCTTCCCGCGCATCCCCTACCGCGAGGCCATGCGCCGCTTCGGCATCGACAAGCCGGATCTGCGCTTCGGGATGGAGATCCAGGACGTGGGCGAGGCGATGGCCGCCGTGCCCTTCATCGCCAGCGAGCTGGCGAAGGGCGGCGTGGCCCGCGCGCTGGTCGTGCCAAACAGCGCCGACCGGCCCCGGCGCTTCTATGACCAGCTCACCGAGTTCGCCCGCCAGCAGGGCGCCAGCGGGCTCGCCTGGGCCGTGCTCGGCGCAGACGGGACGGCCAAGGGCTCGCTCGGCAAGTTCCTCGACGCCGCCGCGGTCTCCACCCTCTCCGCCCTCCCCGACGCCGGCCCTGGCGCGGCGATCCTCGTGGTGGCCGGCGCGGAGGGGCGCACGCAGACGGTGCTCGGGCGCATGCGCAACCGGCTCGCCACCGAGCTCGACCTGCACGAGAAGGACGTGTTCCGCTTCTGCTGGATCGTGGACTTCCCGATGTACGAGAAGAACGAGGACACGGGGCAGATCGAGTTCTCGCACAACCCCTTCTCGATGCCACAGGGCGGGCTGGACGCGCTCAATCACAAGGACCCGCTCGACATCCTGGCCTGGCAGTACGACGTGGTCTGCAACGGGGTGGAGCTCTCCAGCGGCGCCATCCGCAACCACCGCCCGGACGTCATGGTGCGCGCCTTCGA
>CAZKWG010000140.1:0-12939 GCA_964556105.1 uncultured Enterobacterales bacterium
GAGGTGCGAGGAGACGTGGGGCGCTTCGGGACCTGTCGCGTCCGTGACGTCGACCGCCGGGACGAGTCGCCCATCGTGCTCGACGAGAATGCCCAGATCTCGGAGATCGCGCACCGAGGCCAGCACCGCCGTCGGGGTGGTGTAGCGTCGCAGGACGCGGACGATGACCGGCGCCTCCTGGGGCGCCTCAGGGCAGGAGAGAAGGGCGAACAGCGCGTTCGTCAACCAGACGCGCACGTAGCGTCTGCGCTCCGGCTGGGCGAGCTGGCGCGTCCGCTCCTGCTTTCGGGACAGCGCCTCCAGCAGGGTGGGGCGCCCCCGTCGGCGCGGCTGGCGCAGGCGGGCGGCGATCTGATCCAGCTCCCGCTGAAGGGCGACGCGAGCGCTGGGGGCCGCCGTCGTGGACAGCTCGACCAGCAGCACCAGGAAGCGCAGCCGCTCGCCCTCGAGGTCCAGCGCCTCGCCGACGTCGCGGACCATCTCGCGGGCCAGATCCCGTCGCCCGGCCACGATGTTGCCCAGGTGGCCGTCGGAGAGCCCCACCAGCCGCGCCAGGTAGCGCGCGCCCCGCTGCCAGTCCCGGGCGCGCCGGTAGTTGATCGCGTCCTTGAGGAAGGCGCGATAGTCGCGGTAGTCCACCACGTCTGGCGGGCGGGTTGGGCCCTTGCGCTTGCGAGCAGGCATGAGACGGACGGTAGCCTGTGGTACACCCGGCGCGGCGCAGGCCCTCCCGGAGCCTGAATGATCGCGCGGAGAGAGCCCAGGGCCAAGGCCCGTTAATGGCGCAAAAAATGCTCAGGGCCGCGGGGTCGGCGCGTCCAGCAGCAGCAGGTCTTCAAGCCGCCCATGCAGCGCGTCGTCTCCCAGCGCCCAGTCCGCCGCCTCCAGCGTCAGCGGCGTGAGCGCCAGGGCGAGGGGGGCGCCCCCCGTCACGGGCTCCACCAGCACCAGGTCGAGCTGGTCCACGACGAGGACGCGGGTCGCCTCGTCGTCCGAGAGCGTGAGGCCATCCTCGAGGATCAACGTCAGCTCGACCCACTCGCCCGCAGGGCAGGGCAGCGCGCCCAGATCGTCCAGGGGGCGAGGCGCGGGCAGCGGGACGGTCACGACGCGCCCGTGGCGCCCCGTCCACTTCAGGCCGACCACGCCGCCGTGCAGTTTCTGCACGGGACCGCCGCCAACGATGCTGGTCCCACGCAGCACGGGCAGACGGAGGTCCCCGTGCATCTTCTCCACCGGGCCGCTGCCGGCGATTCCGATCCCTCCCCAGCTCACCCCCGAGGCCAGGAGAGCCGACCCGAACAGCGCGATCCTCAACAGCGTCATGGCGTCTCCGCAGGATCATCCCGCTCATCGCGACGCGATGCCGGGAAGGGGCGCGTAATCGGCGCGCTGTGGGTGAGGAGCAGATGCATCTGCTGACCAGGAGCCGGCTCCGAGGTGACCGGCTCACCGGAGTGAAGCGCGGTGAGCCGATCCGTCTGACCCGCCGTGACGCTGAGCGGCAACGCCAGATGTGAAAACGAGAACCGCCCCGCCTCCGGACGCTGCTCCATCGCGCGCATCCCCAGCAGCAGCAGATCGTCCATCAGCACCTGCCGCGCGTGATCGCTCCGCGCGTCGGCCATCACCGTCTCCGGCGGCGCATCGGCGGGGCTCAGCGCGGCGAGATCGGCCAGCACTTCTGACGCGACCGCCACGGGAACGCCGAGCGCCATGGCCAGCGCCTCGGGCGAGCCATCGCCCCCACCCCGCAGCCAGGCGGCGCCCAGGACGTGGGGCCAGCGGCTCCTGGCCCGAAAGGCCGCGCCGCGCCCCTCGGCCAGCGCGCGCTCGTGATGGATCGCCACCAGCCCGTCCAGGGCCCGACGCCGACCGGCGTTGTCCTCCGCCTCGTCCATCGCCACCAGCAGCGCGAAGAAGCGCTCCTGCTCCGGCGTGTGCCCCAGGTGGCGGGAGAGGCAGGCCCGATCTTCGGCGAACAGCGGCCCCTCCCCCTCCATCGCGGCGCAGAGGCGCGACGCAGAGGCGCGGGCGGCGCGGGCGAGGCGCTCCAGCGAGTACAGGGGGC
This sequence comes from uncultured Enterobacterales bacterium, assembly GCA_964556105.1. Lineage (GTDB taxonomy): Bacteria > Myxococcota_A > UBA796 > UBA796 > CAZKWG01 > CAZKWG01. The sequence continues at coordinate 2,072 of CAZKWG010000140.1, forward strand.
TGCGCCGTCGGCGGGTCGCGACGACCTCGCGCAGCCACGGGCGCCAGGCCAGCGCGGCGAGCACGTCAGGCGTCGTTCGGGAGCCGCTCCTCGCGCGCGTCTTCGCCATCGTTGGCCCTCTACCCAGAGTATGCCTGAGCGCGCCGCGCGCTGTCAAGCGAGGCACGGGCGATCCATGGCGGTGAGACCCGTACACAATTGTGGTATAATGGTATCCAAGTGTTCTTCATTTACAGCGTTCTACCTTACAAAATATACTCAGCAGGACGGCACACGAGCCGTCTCCTGCACCCCAACGGAGGCACCCATGAAGACCCGCTCTCACGTCCGCGCCGGCGGCTTCGCGACGACCCTTTACGGCACCTGATTCGGCCTCGCGCTGGCGTCCATCGCGGCGCCAGCGCTCCCGCTCCCCCCTCTTCCTCTCGCGCCAGGCTCAGGCCCCATCCAGATCCGTGCGCACCGTGGACCGCCCGCCCGTCGCCATGCACCAGGAGTAGGGTCCGATCCACTCGACGCCGGAGAAGTTGCGCGACTGCCGCGCGACCCGCGCCAGGCCGACAGGGTCGTGCTCGGGCGTGACGTAGACGAAGGCGATACGCAGCTCCCGCTCGGCGTCGATGCGCGGCGGAGGCGGCCCGCCGGAGCGCTCGGCGATCTCGGACACGGTGAAGTTGTGGACATCGGAGACGCTGTACAGTCGGTGCGCGATGCTCGAGCCGGGGTTCAGGCGCTTCGCGTCCCGCAGGATGGCGACCGGCGGCACCTCCTCGGCCGGGATGAGCCCCATCAGGTAGAGCTCGAGCGGCGCGTAGGGGAGCCCGTCGCCGCCGTTGGCGTTCTCGCCGAAGGGCGGGATGACGACGTCGAAGCGCCCGTCGGCGTCGCGTACACAGGCGGGCGGGACGGCCTCCTGCGGCTCGCGACAGCGGAGCTGATCGGTCTTGAAGCCCCCGAGCTGGCCCCCCACCCCGGTCTCGCCCCAGTGGGAGTCGCTCGGGAAGCCCAGCTCCGGCCAGACGCCCAGGCGGGCGCCCCAGTAGTGGCCCAGCTCGTGCAGCGTCGGCCCGCCGCCGTCGTCCCCGGGCAGCTTCATCAGCATGACGCTCTGCAGCCGCGGGAACTTCGCGGCGAGCTCGGGCCGACCGCCGTTGACGAGGCCGATGGTCTGGGCGTTGCGGACGGCGACGTGCTCGTGCAGGCCCCAGGTGCTGCCGCCGTCGTCGGGCGCGTAGAAGTAGATGAAGTCGTAGACGTCCTCGTGCGTCTCGTAGAACAGCTCGACGACGCGGTTGAAGTCCATGTCGCGCCCGCTGACGTGCTGCTTGCTCAGCACCGCGTTGACCTTCGCGCTGGCCGCGGCGTCCACGATCTCCGCGGCGAAGACCTCGCCCTGGGGCTCGGCCTTGCAGCGCTCGATCAGCTGACCGACGCTCAGCTTCCCCTCGACGGGCGGCGGCGGAGCATAGGGCTCGGGCGCGCGCGTGGGCGTCACCTGGGTGAGGCAGCCGACGGCGAACAGGGTCAGCGGCCATCCCAACCGCGCTCCGAGCATGAGACCTCCTTCGAGCGCCAGACGCACGAGGCGGTCGTTTATTCAACTCAACCGCCAGATGACCCGCCGCCCGAACAGGACTCCAGCGGGAGGGGGGGCAGGTCGCACGGTCGCGCAGGCGAGCGGGCGACCGTGGGGGGGCACCCACGCAGGAGGGTTCTCCCCCACGGAGAGGAGATGATCATCCTTGTTGCGCTCGCGCGCAACAAGGATGATCACCGAGCGACGCGGAGGTTCGGCGCCCGGCTGAGCGAGAGCAGGAAGACGTGCAGGTCGGCCTGCTGCTCCGGCGAGAGCGCCACGAAGGCGTCCCGCGCCGCCTGCGCCTCGCCGCCGTGGGCGAGGATGGCGTCGGGGATCGTCGCCGCCTGCCCGGTGTGCAGGTAGGGCCCCGTCTCGGCCAGCCCCCAGAGCGGTCGCGTCAGGAAGAGTCGGCGGTCTACCGGCCCGGGATAGCCCGGCGGGTCGGCCAGCGCCTCGCCCATGTCGTGGCGTTTGAGGTCGCTGTACAGCGCGACCTGATCCGTGCCTCGCGGCGCGTCCCCCGCCTGCAGGAGCTGGACCTCGTAGGGGGGCGAGCCCTCCGGCGCCTCGTCCCAGCCGCGGTCCAGGAGCTGGAGGGCGCGCACATGACACCCGGCGCAGCCGATCTCATCGAAGAGGAGATCGCCCGCTGCCCAGCGGCCGAGCAGGGCAGGGTCGGCGGGCGGGATCTGCGCGGGCGTCTCGACCAGCGCGAGGTAGAGGGCGCCGGTGGTGACGGTGCCCTCTTCCAGCTCGCGCCGCACGCCGTCGCCGTCGGGGTCCTCCCAGTCGGGCCCGCCCCCCAGGCTCAGCTCCGGCGCCGCGCGGGACCGCAGCGCGTCGCTGTGGGCGATTACGCCGAAGTGGACGCGCGAGGCCTGGGTGATGAAGTCGCGGATCCGCGCCACGTCCCCCTTCCAACCGAAGGGCCGGATCACCAGATCGGCGTCTACGCCCAACACCCCGGCCGTGTCTACCGATCCGTCCGGGCGCGCGGTCAGCGCGCCATAGGAGACGCCCTTGGAGACCAGGGCGACCTCCACGGGGAGGCCACCCGCGCGCGCCGCTCGCAGCGCCGCCGCCCGCTGCCCGGCCAGCTCGGCCGACATCTCCGCCGCGAGGGCCTGCACCAGCCCCAGCCCCAGCAGCGCGGGCGGGTTGCGCGCGGTGGCCGTGCTGGCGCGCTCCCCGTCGCCGAACAGCAGCGCGCTCTGCGAGAAGCTGCCCGCCCCGTCGAAGCCGCCCACGCTGTGGCAGCCCTCGCAGGCGTGGCTGTCCAGGCCGGGCCGGTCGCCGCTGTGAACCACCGCCAGGCGCCCGTCCGAGCCCGCCCCGCCCAGGCCCAGGTCCGCTCGCCAGGGGAGCTGAAACAGCCGCCGGCCATAGAGTTGAATGGTCTCGAAGTCGAATTCTCCGCGATCAATCTGGTCCTGCAGCACGATGACGATGGCCGTCTCGGTCTCGTTCTCCACCGCGGCGTTGAACTCCAGGTACCGATCGTGGCGCCAGCGGTCGACCGCCAGATCGCGGCTCGCCGCCACCGCCGGACCAGAGGGCGCCGCGCCGCCCGGCCAGGGCACGGGATCGTGCTCCGCCGAGGCCAGGGCCACGAGCGCGATCAGCAGGCTCGGGCGCGCCCACCACCTCACGGCGTGACCAGCCGGGGCGCGCGGTTGAGCGCCGCCAGGTACAGGCGCAGCTCGTACTTCTCCTCCTTGTCCAGCGCCGCGTAGGCCGCGCGCGCCGCCGACGCCTCGCCGCCGTGGGCGAGGATCGCCGTCTCTACATTGGGCGCCCGCCCATCGTGAAGATAGGGTCGCGAGCGGGTGAGCCCCCAGAGCGGCGGGGTCATGAAGGTGTCGGCCTCGACGCCGTGATGGTCCCGGCTGTCCGCCAGCGCCTCCCCCATGCGGTGGCGCTTGAAGTCCGAGAACACGTATATGGAATAACCATTCTCCCCGCCCGACACGCGCGGCTCGGCGCCCTCCGTCGCCAGATCCACCGTCCACGCGCGGCCGCCCTCGCGATCGGGCAGGACATAGTCCACGCGCTCCAACACAAGCGACGGGACGTGACAGCTCGCGCAGCCGACGGTCTCGAAGAGCGCCTCGCCGCGCGACCAACGTTGGAGCCAGTCCTGACGGGTGGGCATGTGCAGAATGGGGGTCTCCTGCATCGCCAGATAGAGGGTCAGCGCCGTGACCTGGCCCTCGGAGATCTCGTCTGTGACGCCGTCGCCGTCCGGATCGGGGGCGGACGCCGAGCCCACCAGCGCCGGGCTCCCGTGCGCGGCGAGCCAGGTGGACTGCATCCCGTGGTGGAGGGCCAGCTCGTCCTCCACCGCGTCGCGGATCGTGGCGAAGCGGCCCTTCCAGCCGAAGGGGCGGACAACGAGGTCGGCGGAGACGCCCAGGAGCCCGCGGGTGTCCAGGCTGCCGTCGGGCAGAGCGCCCAGCCAGCCAAAGGAGATCCCCTGGACGACGAGGTCCCTCTTCAGCGGTTCACCCTGCTTTTTTGCCGCGGCGACGAGGGCGTCGCGCTGGGCCTGGAGCGAGGCCGTCAGCGAGGCGGCCAGCAGCTCGCGCAGCCCGAGGCCCACCAGCGAGGGGGGGTTGCGGGCCAGGGCGCTGGCCTGGGTCTCGCCGTCCCCGTCCAGGTAGGCGTTGTCGGCGCCGTCGCCGCCGCCCGCCGGGCCGCCTCTCCAGTGACAGTTGTTGCAGGAGAGGGCGTCGGGGCCGCCGCGGGGCCCCTTCTGGAAGCGGCGCAGCGCAGGGCTGTCCTGGCCGCCGAAGCCCATCGGCGCCGTGAAGACGAGGTTGAAGAGCTGGCCGCCGACGTCGTAGATCTCCGCGTTGGACCACAGGCCCGCGCGCAGCTCTGCCTGTCGCAGGCGGGTGGCGTCGAACAGGTAGCCGGGCTCGACCGCGTCGCGAAAGCGGGCTTCCCGCCGGCGCGCGTCGCTGGCCAGGGCGGCGTAGGCCTGAGCGGTGAGATCGTCGGCCAGCTCGGTCGGAAAGACGCCCAGCGCCTCGGCGGAGCCCGTCCGGGTGAGCGGCGCCTGCTCACAGGCGAGCAGCGCGAGCAGCGCAGGAGAGACGATCATCGGGCCACCCTCACCTTGGGCTGGCGGGTGAGCGAGAGGAGGAAGACGTGCAGCTCACGCTGCGCCTCGGGCGGCAGGGCGGCGAAGGCGTCGCGGGCGGCCTGCGCCTCGCCGCCGTGGGCGAGGATGGCCTCGGGGATGGTCGCCGCGCGCCCGTCGTGCAGGTAGGGCGGGGTCTCGGCGAGCGCCCAGAGCGGGCGGGTGAGGAATTCCGCGCGCGGGATGCCGTCGGGGTGGTCCACCCGGTCGGCCAGCGCTGGTCCCAGATCGTGGCGGCGCAGGTCGCTGAACAGCATCACCTGGTCGGAGCCGCGGGGCTGCTCGCCGTCCAGGAGCAGGTTGAAGGTCTGGGGAGGGCTGCCGGGCGTGTCGGCCTCCTCCGTCCAGACGCGCGTGTTCAGGGTGAGCGTGCGGACGTGGCAGCCCTCGCAGCCGAGCGCGGTGAAGCGGCGGTCGCCGGCGCTCCAGCGGCGGAGCAGGTCGGGGTCGGCGGGCGGGGCGATCACCGGCGTCTCCAGCATGGCGAGGTAGAGGGCGGTGGCCGTCAGCGAGCCCTCCTCGATCTCGCGGGCGATGCCGTCGCCGTCGGGGTCCCAGGTGGGCTCCCCCACCCGCGCCGGGTCGGGGTAGGCGCGGTTGCGCTCCTCGAGCGGCCAGGTGTGGGCGCCGAAGTGCAGGCGCGCGGCCTCCTCGACGAAGCGGCGCAGGCGGGCGACGTCGCCCTTCCAGCCGAAGGGGCGCACGACGAGATCCGTGGCGACGCTAGCGACCTCTCGCGTGTCCAGGCTCCCGTCGGGGAGGGCGCGAAGTGTGCCAAAAGACACACCCTTCGCCTGCAGCGCGACCGTCACGAGCGCCCCGTCCCGCCGCGCCGCCTCGAGGGCGTCGTCGCGCTGGGCGGCCAGCTCGGCGCTCATCTCCACGGCGAGGGCCTGCACCAGCCCGAGCCCAAGCAGGTGGGGGGCGTTGCGCGGGGCGGCGCTGCTGGCCCGCTCGCCGTCGCCGAGCAGCAGGGCGTTCTGGGTGAAGGTCCCGCCGCCGTCCAGCCCGCCGACCGAGTGGCAGCCGTCGCAGGCGTGGGTGTCGAGGGCGCCGGTCACGCCGCGGTGGACCCGCTGGAGCTGGGGCCCCGCGAGCAGGCCGCCGAAGCCCTCGGCCTCGGTGAAGAAGTGCGCGAAGAAGGCGTCTCCCCGGATGAAGATCGCGTCCGCGTCGAAGGCGCCCCCGTCCAGGGCCGCCTGGGGCAGGTCGATGGCGCTCTTCGCCTCGATGACGTCCAGGGTGCCGCTGAGCTCCTCGAAGCGCTCGCGCCGCCCGATGCGCAGGGCGTCCTCGACCTGGCCCTGCACCATGTCGGGCGTAGGCGCGACCCCATAGGGCCAGGGGATCGGCCGAACCCCCGCCAGGAGCGCCGCGGCGAGCGGCACCAGGAGGAGGACGGGGCGCAGGAGACGCACGGGGCCGCGCGGCTCAGCGACAGCAGGCGATGGCGCGCACGGCGTTGCAGTTGAACCCGGAGGGGACGAAGTTGTTGCACACCTCCAGATCCTTCAGGCAGGCGTCATCCCACTGAACCTCGGGCGGGACACGAAACTCGACGTCCACCCCACCGTTCTTCGGCACGGTGCGCGCGTAGCCGGACCAGGCCGCGTCGGCGCCCTCGTAGGTGAACGAGGCGCCCTTCGCGCGGCTGCCGCCGGTGCCGCAGCGCGTGCCCGGCCCGCCGTCCTCGTCGTTGAGCCAGAACGTGACGTCGGGCGGCGCCAGGTAGAAGTCGCCAGCCTCGTGCGCCAGCACCAGATCGGCCATCGTGCAGGCGTGGTCCGCGCCCTGCGCCTTGCAGGCGGCGTCACCCGAGACGAGACCGGGGGGGTTCTCGGGCCAGACCCAGCGACCGCCCTGCGGCGCGGTGAAGCCCACCAGCACCTTGCCAGCCAGGTTCACCCAGGGCTCCTGACGGGCGGTGGCCATCACGGGCTCCATGGGGAGCATCGCGCTGACGGGGAGCTCGGCGCTGGGATCGTACGCGTCGAAGTCCTCGGCGCCGGTCTGGTCACAGGCCGCGAGCACGGTAAGGAGAGGGAGCAGCACTGCACGCATGGTCGATCCTCGGACGGCATGAGCCTGGGGGAGAGCCCGCCGAGGCCGCCGCCGCTGACCTCGTTCAACAGCATACGCGCAAGTCCGCCGGAAGGATCACCGGGATCCACCTCTGGACGGCGCCGCGCGCCAGGCATAAGGTTCACCCATGACGCTCGCCGTGCCCGCGCCCGCGATCCTGGACGAGATCCCCGTCACGCCCAGCCTGGAGGCGTGGCGTGCGATGTCTCCCGCGGCGCGCGCGGCGCACATCCTCGAGGTGACGGCGGCGCTGGAGCACGAGAAGCTGCACTGCGGGGAGGGCCTGCGCCACTTCCGCACGAAGAGCGGCACGATGACCACCCTGGGCGGTCACTTCGAGCGCGTCGGGCGCAGCATCCTCCTCGCCGCCGAGCTGCCGGTGCTCTACCCGGGAGAGCCGGGCTTCGCGCCGGATCTGCTGGCGGTGCTCGACGTGGTCTCGCCCGAGGACGATCCGCGGATGTGCTGGTCGGTGGCTGATGAGGGGCGCGGTCTCGACCTGGTCCTGGAGATCCTGGTCTCGGGCGATCGGAACAAGGACCTCGTCCGCAACGTGGCCCGCTACGCGCGCCTCGGGATCCCCGAATACTTCGTCTATGACCGTGGCGCGCAGAAGCTCTACGGCTACCGCCTGAGCGGCGCGAGCTACCGCTCCATCAGCCCGCGGCTCGGCCTGCTCAGCTCGCAGATCCTGGGCCTCAGCCTTGGGATCCTGGACGGGCGCCTGCGGTTCTTCTACGGAGACGCGCTGGTCCCGGAGAGCGCCGAGGTGCTGGAGCGCCTGGAGCGCCTGATGAGCGAGCGCGAGCGCGAGATCGCCCTGCGGGAGCGCCGCCTGGAGGAGGAGATCGCCCTGCGCGAGGAGGCCGAGCGGCAGCGCGAGGACGCCGAGCGGCAGCGCGAGGAGGCCGAGGCGCGCGAGGCGGCGCTGGCGCAGGAGCTGGCGGCGCTGAGGGCGCGGCTGGGTGAAGGCTGAGGGCCGGGCGCGGACGCCTGTTCGGGCTACGTTGAGACGCGGCGCGTTCGCGCCGAGGTCGCTGGCCTGATCCGACTGAAGGAGCGTTCATGTCCGAGCTCGTCACCCCGGCGGGCGCCCTGGCCACGCTGGGCGAGATCACGATCGAGGTGCAGCGCAGCCTGGCGCTGCGGCTGGTGGTCACGGTCCCGCTGTCGCTGGCCCCGCGCGCCCTGGACCCGAGCGACAGCGATCGCCTGCTGGCCGCGGGCGCGATCCTCACCCTGGACGGTGATCTCTTCGTCACGAGCCGCTCCGAACGGGCGCTGGTGGGCGGCCTTCGGCACCTCTACCCGGCCCTCCCGCTGCGACAGGAGGACGCGCCGCGGCAGACCGAGCTGCAGCTCTTCCTCGACCTCAGCGACGCGCTGGCCCGCGGGCTCGCGCCGCGCCTGCAGACGGGCGGCGAGCTCACCCTCACCCTGCGCGGCCTCGCGGAGCTCTGGGAGAACCCGCTTTACGACGCGGATGGGTACCAGAAGATGCGGGTGGGCGACAGCGGGCTCTCTCGCGCGCTGCAGGCGATGGGCCAGCGCGAGCACGTCGCGCTGAGCAGCGCCGAGATCGCGGTCACGCTGTCCAAGGAGGCGCGGTCGCGGGCGGTCTCCGCGCTGGGGACGCCGCTGGGTTGAGCGGACCTCAGCCCCGAAGCTGATCCGCGGCCTCCTGGAAGAGCGCCTCGTAGGCCGCCGCGGCGCGGTCCCAGGAGAGGTCCTGGGTCATGCCGCGCCGCTGAATCTCCCGGAAGGACCCTGGATAGTCTCGCCAGGTGATCAGGGCCCAGCGAAGGGCCTGGGCCAGCGCCTCGCCCGAGGGATCCACGAAGCTCCAGCCGTTGCCCGACTCCTGGCTGGGATCGTAGGGCTGAACGGTGTCCTTCAGGCCGCCCGTAGCGCGCACGACGGGGGGCGTGCCGTAGCGCAGGGCGTGGAGCTGGCTGAGGCCGCAGGGCTCGAAGCGGCTGGGCATGAGCAGCAGATCCGAGCCGGCGATGATGCGGTGCGCCACGGGGGTCGAGAAGCCGACCCAGCCCCGGGCCTGCTGCGGCCAGACGCGCTCGATCTCGCGGAGGAAGCCCTCCAAGGCGGCGCTCCCGCTCCCCAACAGCACGATCTGGACGCCCTGGGCCATGAGCCAGTGGAAGGCGTCGCGGATGAGGTCCATCCCCTTCTGGGGATCCAGGCGCCCGACGAAGCCGAGCAGCGGCACGTCCTCGCGCACGGGGAGCCCGAGCTCGCGCTGAAGCGCCGCCTTGCACAACGCCTTTCCGCTCAGGTCGTCCACGCTGAAGGGGGCGGCGATGTGGCGGTCGGTCGCCGGATCCCAGTCCTCGGTGTCGATGCCGTTCAGGACGCCGCGGACGTCGGCGGCCCGCGCGCGCAGGAGCCCGTCCAGACCCCAGCCGCCCTCGGGGGTGCGGATCTCCTCGGCGTAGGTGGGGCTGACGGTGACGACGCGCTCGGCCGTGACCAGACCCGCCTTCATCGTGTTGACCGCGCCGTCCATGTCCAGCGTGGGGTACCAGCGCCGCGGCAGGTCCAGGCCGTCGGCGGTGCTGGCAGGAAAGACGCCCTGATGCGCGAGGTTGTGCAGCCCCAGCAGGACCGGCGCGCGGGTGAAGAGGCCCACGTTGCGGTAGAGGGCGCGAAGGTAGACGGGCAGCAGGCCGCCGTGCCAGTCATTGGTCCAGAACGCGACGTCCTCGCCGTAGGGCTCGCCGTCCAGGGCCAGCCAGCGCGCCGACTCGATGGCCGCGCGACAGAGCAGCGCGAAGCGGAGCTGGTTGTCGGCGTAGCTGCCGCCCGTGTCGCCGTACACGCCGCCGCGCCGGATGGCGGGGTGGTCGATGAAGACGCGGTCCACGCCGCGGGTCTTGCCATGAAAGACGCGGAGGCGGTGATCTTCGCCGAACAGGTGGAAGTTGAGCTCCAACCCCGTGTCCCAGGCGTCCTCGTAGGGCTTGTACCGGCCCGAGACGGTCATGACCCGATGCCCGCGCGCCGCGAGCGCGACCGGAAGCGCGTCCACCACGTCCGCCAGTCCACCCACCTTGGACCAGGGGGCCACTTCAGCGCTGACCGCGACGATGTTCATCCGATGCCTCCTGAGGCGTCCTATCGCGATCCGAGCGCGCCCGCGCCCGGTTGACATCGCGACGCGTTGGCCGGAGAATCCTATACTGCGGTGAGGATAGAACACGATGTCTCGGTCGGCTGACGCCCCGAATCCACGGCCTGGCGCCGACGAGCCCTACGTCTCCTTCGACGAGGAGTCGACGGTCTCGATCAAGCCGCCCTTTCAGGAGGACGATCCCACCGAGCCGTTCAACATCTCCGAGGGCACGATCGACGACACCGCCTCGGCGCCGGAAGGGACCATGCTGCCGGCCAGCTCCATCGTGCTGCAGCGCGTGATGGCCGAGGTGGATCGCCTGCGCGGGCTGGCAGGCTCGCGAGGCGACCGGTTGACGGGGGAGATCACCACGGCGATCCGCCTGGCGGTGGCGCTGCCCGGCCCCACGCGCCTCTCTCCGGACATGGCCATCGCCGCGGCGAGCAGCCTGCTGGCGCTGACCGACGACCAGTATGACCACGCCGCCCGCCTGCTGGAGCGCGCCGGCCACGACGAGACCGGCCAGCCCAGCAAGTCCGCCGACCGCGACGGCGAGCGCGCCCTGATCCTGCGCGCCGTCGCCGAGCGCCGCGGCAAGCTGGAGACGGGCGTGCTCTCGCAGTTCATCCGACGGCTCGGGATCCCCGTGTCGTCGGACAGGAATCTGCAAGAGATCGCGGCCTTCGCAGAAGAGATTCGCGGCCGGAACAAGCGCTAGCGGCGCGGCTGGATGGCGGTGGCACCCCCCACCCCACCCTCCCCCACGGAGGGGGGAGGGGGTCGGGCCCTGCGACGCACCGCCCCCACACCACCCTCCCCCACGGAGGGGGGGCCGCCGGCTGGAGAGCAGTCACCACCCCACCCTCCCCCACGGAGGGGGGAGGGAGTCGGGCGCTGGGACGCACCGCCCCGACCCCCCCTCCCCCCTCCGTGGGGGA
>CAZKWG010000141.1:0-12935 GCA_964556105.1 uncultured Enterobacterales bacterium
AGAAGGCCAGGAGATCCTGGTTCAGGTCGCCAAAGACCCCATCGGCACCAAGGGCGCGCGGCTGACCACCCACATCACGCTGCCCGGGCGCTACATGGTCTTCATGCCGACGGTGGACCACGTCGGCATCTCGCGGCGCATCGAGCGCGAGAAGGAGCGCCGGAAGCTGCGCGACTTCGTGGAGAAGAACCGCCCGAAAGGCGCGGGCTTCATCGTGCGCACCGTCTGCGAGGGCAAGCCCACCAGCGCGCTCAAGCTGGACATCGACTACCTGACCGGCACCTGGGAGAAGATCCAGAAGGCCAGCCGGGACGCCCGCGCTCCTGCCCTGCTGCACGCCGACTACGGGCTCGTGCTGCGCGTCGTGCGCGACTCGTTCAACGACGACGTCGAGCGCATGGTCCTGGACAGCAAGGACGTCTTCGACAAGGTCGGCCGCTTCATGGCCGACTTCATGCCGCACCTGCGCGAGCGCGTGCAGCTCTACAAGGGCGCCGAGCCGATCTTCGACACCTTCGGGATCGAGAGCGAGATCACGCGCAGCATGGGCCGCAAGGTCTGGCTGAAGAGCGGCGGCTACCTGATCATCGACCAGACCGAGGCGCTCACCGCCATCGACGTCAACTCCGGCAAGTTCGTCGGCACCTCCAGCCTCGAGGAGACCACCCTCGCCATCAACCTCGAGGCGGCGTCCGAGATCGTCCACCAGCTCCGGCTGCGCAACATCGGCGGCATCATCGTCCTCGACTTCATCGACATGGAGAAGGCGCCGAACCGGGAGAAGCTCTACCGCGCGCTGGAAGACGAGCTGAAGAACGACCGCGCCCGCACCAACGCGCTGAAGATCTCCGACCTCGGCCTCATCGAAATGACCCGCAAGCGCGTTCAGGAGGACCTGACGCGCTACCTGTCGGAGCCCTGCGTCTACTGCGACGGCCGCGGCCACACCCGCTCGCGGGCCACCGTGGTCTACGAGATCCTCCGCGAGATCCAGCGCGTCAGCCACCGGGCCAGCGGGCGCGAGCGCCTCTTCGTCAACTGCCACCCGCTGGTGGCCGACATGCTGTACTCGGACGAGCTGAACAGCGTCGAAGAGGTCGAGCGCCGCCTGAACAAGCAGGTGGTGGTGCGCGCGCTGGGGCACTACCACCTGGAGAAGTTCGAGGTCTACGCAGGGTAGCCAACCCTCGCCGCTCGTATGCTACGCTCTACCTGCCGCCCGCGGGACTCTGACGCGACTTCCGAAAACGGTTTTTCTGGAGCTGGTCTAGTGGTCGCGTCGCTACACCCCGGGCGGCAACCCACCCCATGCCCCAGACGCCCGCGCAGACCTCCGACCCGATCGCCGAGCGCGTCGTACGCGAGGACCTTGTCCTCTTCGTCAACGCCTGCTTCGCCTGCACCGGCCAGGGGGACTTCTACGGCGACGCCGAGGGGCAGCGGCTGTCGATCCACTTCCTGCACGAGTACGTGCGCGTAAACTACCGTAAACTCTACGCGCGCACCCTCGCGGCCGGGATCAACCACTTCAACCAGGGCTTGATCATCCTTGGGCTGCTCGGCGACGCCCAGGGCCTCGACCCCGATCAACGGGCCGAGGAGGGAGCCCTCATCGCCGCCACCCTGCGCGCGCTGCCGCCCAACCGCGCGCTGAGGCTGCTCGGCGAGCTGCGCCAGCGCCGGATCAACAACCGCCGCGCTCGCGCCATCATTCGCGACTACTTGAGGGGCCGCCCGGACCCTGCCTTCGACGCCGTAAAGTACCGCGCCCAGGTCAAGCGCGTCGCCGCCCACGCCCACCTGCGCCTGCACCCGGAGATCGGCAGCTTCCTCTTCGAGGGCGTGTCCAAGACCCGCAGCTTCACCCTGCCCATGCTGGAGAGCTTCCGCCGCGCGCAGTACGCGGACGCCGCCGTCTACGAGCTGCCCTACACCATCGCCGAGGGCATCGCCGCCCGCCGGAAGATCCCCCGGGAGACCTTCCTGGCCGGCATCGCCCCCCGCCTGACCGCTGGCGAGCGACTGCGCCTGCAGGGCCTCGCGGAAGTGAGCGAGGTGGAGATCCAGGTAGACCTGGCACGCGCCCCGCTCACGAAGCTCTGCCTCTACCTGCTCTCGCTGTCTCTGGACGATCGACGCGCGCGCCACGAGGAGCTGAGCCAGGCCCTCGACGCCGCCGCTCGCCGCGCCTTGCGCCGCACCCGCCCCCGCCTGGGTCGGGTCGCCGCGGTGCTCGACCGGAGCTTCTCCAGCAGCGGCACCGAGGCGCGCCGCCGCCGACCGCTGGCCGTGGCCCTGGGCACCGCCGCGCTGCTCCGCGTGATCAGCGAGGAGCTCCGCATCTTCTGGACCGCTCCCCTCGAGGACGATCTGCTGGTCACCGCCTACGGCCAGACCGATCTCGCCACCCCGCTGCTGGACGCGCTGGCGTGGGGACCGGACCAGGTCGTGCTGGTGTCCGACGGCTTCGAGAACGACCCGCCCGGCGCCGTCTCCCCCCTGGTCCGCCTCTTCCGCGAGCGCATCGACCGCGAGCGCCGCGTGTCGCTGGTTCACCTGAACCCCGTCTTCGACGCCGAGAGCCTGGGACCACGCACGCTGGGACCGGCCCTCCCCACCCTGGGGATCCGCGACGCCGAGGACCTGCCCGTGCTGCTCGGCTTCGCCCGCTTCGCCGATGGCGCCGCGCCCCTCAGCGAGCTGGAGCAGTATCTGGAGGCCCGCTGCGCCCTCCTGCTCGGGAGGGCGCCATGAAGCGCCGCGGCCCGCTGCTGGAGACGCTCACGCTGCGCGGCCTCACGGTGGCGCCCGCGCAGAGCTGGGGTCAGGTGCGACTGGCACCGCTCATCCGCGCCGAGGCCCGTGGCGACCTCCGCCTCACGCGCCGCGACTACGACAAGCCGCTCACCGTCGTCCAGCGCTCTGGCGAGCCGCTCGAGCCGGGCACGAAGTACATCTCCTACATCCCCCACGGCCTGGTCATGCGCTGGACGGACGGGGGGGAGCCCGTCGCGGCGCTGGGCAGCCAGCTCCTCGAGGAGCGTGTGGGGCGCCCCCGCCACGCCCACCCCCACACCGTACAGGTGCTCAGCCGCATGACCCGGCGCGAGGGGCGCGATCGCCTGCGCCTGCTCCCGCAGCACCTCGCCATCGAGGGCCTGCTGGCCATGCACTTCCAAGGGCCGGACACCGCCTGGAGCGACTGGTCCCGCGAGGCGCTGCGCACCGGCCTCAGCCCCCGCTCCGAGCGCGCCATCACCGGGCGCGCCATCGCCGGGCTTCAGGAGGCGCTGGGGCTCTTCGAGATACACCCTGGGCAGTGTGGGGTCGTCCTCTACGTCGCCGACGTGCTGGCCGCCGCCTTCGTCGTGCCTCACGCCGAGGACTACCGCGCCCTGCACGAGACGCTCCTGCTCGACCTTTATGGCGAGTCGCTCTACCATTACGGCCGCCTGAGGGGCGCTCTCCCCGACCTGAGCATCCCGCCCGAGCTGCCCGAGAAGGCCACCACGCTGGCCGATCTGCGCGCCGCCCTCGCCCAGAGCCGCGCGGACTGGGCGGCCCTCCACGCCGGGATGGCCAGCGGCCTGCTCGGTCGCCCCGTGGCCTCCGAGCGCGTCTACGAGGCCGGCCCCTTCCGCGTGGAGCGCTTCCTGACCGTCCTGGACCCGACGCAGGAGAACCACCTCGGCGAAGCCATCCTGCGCGCCGACGGCACGCTGGAGTACCTGAAGACCTTCCGCCTCAGCGCCCAGCAGGTCGCCAGCGCGATGCTGCTGGAGCGCTGCGCGGCCCACGGCTGGCGGCTGGAGCACGTCGCGGAGGCGATGCACATGGACAAAGACGCCCTGGTTCGCCGTATGTGCCGGATGGGCTTTGGCTATCTGCTGAAGAAGGAGACCGTGCGCCACGCCTACGCCGGCGCCATCCCCGGCTGGGTGCGGCCCGGCTGAGGGTCGGCGCTCAAGGCGCCTTGGACAGAACCCGCCCGCGGACGGTCGTGTACGTAAAGCCGCCCATCGGGCTGGGCAGGTTCGGATCGGAGGGCGTCTCGGTGCGCGTCTCCTCGCCCGTGACCTCGATGACCACGCTGACCGGCGCCTCGGGGCGCCCGCCCAGGACGGCGAGGGCGCTGGGCAGGTCGAGCACATAGGTCGTGTAGTCGGCTTTCTGGACACGACTGTCCGGTGACCAGGTGACGGTGCCGGCGGCCTCGTCCCAGACCATCTCGCTCGGGTCGAGGGTGAGGGTGCGGTTCCCGGCGGCCTCCTCGGGCGCGGCGGCCCCGGCGGGCGCGGCGGCCTCGGCGGGCGCGGCGGCCTCGGGGACGGTGGGCGCGGGGCGAGCGCAGGCGATGAGCAGGGCGAGGAGCGTCAGCATCGGCGCAGCTTAATACAGGCGCACCACCCGAAGGATCCCCTGGCCGGAGGCTCAGGGGCTCGCTTCGAGGATCTTCTTCGGGATCCGCCAGCATGCAGGACGCGCGTCCGGGCTGCTCACGCACAGCTTCCGTCCGCGCAGCGTCGCCGTGCGCGGGCCGCTGGGGTCAGGCAGCAGCTCGGCCGCCTCGCCCTGGGCGCGCAGGTAGACCGCCTGCCCCGGCGACCAGCGGTACCAGCGCATCGGCTCGCCCTCGGCGCTGCGCCCCTCGTCCAGCAGGCAGGGGCGCGGCGCGCCGAGCGGGCAGCGCGTGAGGATGTCGAAGCTGCCGTCCAGGCGCGGCAGCAGCGTGAGCGGGCCAAAGGGGTAGAGGTCCTCCCAGGGGAGCTCGATGTCCTGGCTGTCCTGGCCCTTCCAGCGCACCAGCGCGACGTCCGGGTGCCCCTCGCCGTGGCTGTCCACGACGTAGCGCGCCTCCCCCGCGGGCAGCACGCGGTCCATCGCGGCGAAGCCGCCCTCCAGGCAGCGGCTCAGCTCCCAGACGCCCGCGCCGTCCACCCACCAGCAGCGGCTCTCGCCGGTCTCCTGCGAGCTCGTGCTCACGTAGACGTCCGCGCCCAGCAGCGCGTGGACATAGCGCCCGTCCAGCGGCGCGCCCTCGGGGAGCGACGTGGCGGGGCCGCTCTGTCCGCGGCTCAGGACGCGCACCTGCGGCAGCGCGCCCGGGGCGTGCTCGAGCAGCGCCACCCGCCCCTCCGTCCCCACCGCCACCTGGCTGTGCTCCGTCAACGGCAGCGGCGTGAGCACCCCGCTCGCCGGGTCGAGCAGCGCGCCGCCGACGAGCAGCGCCGATCCATCGAGCAGCCACTGGATCACGGGTCACCTCGGGCTCAGCCTAACCCGGCGCCCCCTGGCGCTACTCCGCGGGCGCGCAGGTCGAGACGCCGGCGCCCACGACGTCGAAGCCGACATCGTCCAGCGCCCGCGACATCTCGCCGTCCGCCGTCACGCGGTACACGTCCGTCGAGCTGCCCATGCCGTACTCACGCACGAAGAGCCAGAACTCACCCCCCCAGGTGGCGAAGGCGAAGGTGTCGATGTCGCCCGCGTCGGGGAAGCCGGGCAGGCGGATGGTCTCCAGCGTGCTCGCGTCGTCCTTGTCCAGGCGCGCCAGCTCGGCCGGGCTCTCCAGCGGCAGGAAGGCCCACAGCTCGCCCGCGGCGTTGCCGGTCAGCTCGGACTGGCTGGCCATGCGGCCCAGGGTGACGAGCTCCCAGGTCTCGGTGTCGACGCGCCCCAGCCGCGTCTCGTTGGCGACGTAGAGCTGGTCGCGCCAGGTGTCGGCGTCGTCGGTGGCGTAGCCCATGCCGAAGGAGCCGAAGCCGGTGGCGCGGTCGCTGTAGGCGGTCTCCTCGCAGTCCAGGGTCTCCAGGTCCACCGCGTAGAGGCGGTCATCGGAGGTCCGCACGTAGCCGAGCCCGTCGCGGGCCACCGACATGCTGGCCGGGCTGCCGCTGGTGCCGCAGCGCAGCACGCCGAGGCGGGTCATCGTGAGCGCGCTCGGGTCGAAGGTGTACAGCGCGCTGTCGTCGCGGGCGATGACGTAGATCAGGTCCGAGGTGTGATCGCAGTCGTCCTCGGGCGCCGGGTCGCTCTCCTCCTCGGCGGGCTCCTCCTCCTCCTCGGGCGCGCCGGTGTCGCCTTCCGGCCGCTCGTCGCCGCCCAGCTCGTCGATAGGCAGGCTGTCGTCGCCCTCCGCGCGGTCCTCGGTGGAGCCGTCCTCGCCCTCGCCCTCGCCCTCGCCCTCGCCCGACGCCTCCGAGCCGTCTCCCTCCTCCTCCGGGCCGGGGATGCCCTTGATGTCGTAGTCGGTGACGCAGCCCGCGGTGAGGGCCAGCAGCGCGAGGAGGGCGGTCGGAAGCACGGGGCGGAGGGTCATGATCGCTCCCTGTCGGCGGAGGGGACGATCAGAGCCTACAGCGCCCACTTCATCAAAGAAAGCGAATCTTCATGATGCGCTCGAACAGGATTTTTCACCGACTGTCGCCAGGAAGGTCTCGACGAAGAGCGCCCCCGCCGGCCCCAGCGGCGCGTCGCGGCGGGTGATCAGCGAGGGGTGGTAGGTCCAGCGGTTGCCCTCGACGAAGTCGAGCAGCACCAGCGCGCCGCTGGCGAGGTCGGCCTCGACGAGGTGCTCGGGGGCCCAGCCGAAGCCCGCGCCGCTGAGCAGGGCGAGGCGCTTGCTGTGGAAGTCGGAGAGGTAGACGACGTGGTGGCTGCCCATGTAGGGGCGGCGCGGGGCGCGGGCGTAGCGGGGCGAGGAGTCCTTGACGACCAGATCGACGTGCTCGAGCAGGGCGGGGCGGTCGATGCCCGCGCGCTGACCGAGCGGGTGGCGCGGCGAGGCGACCAGCACCATGACCAGGGGCGGCAGCGGGGTGGCGGCCAGCCGGTCATCGCCCGGCCAGTCCAGCAGCAGCATGAGGTCGGCGTGGTCCGCCTCGAAGCGCTCCGGCACGCCGTCCTGGTACTCGACGTCCACCCGCACGCGCGTCGGGACCTGCCGCTCCGCCAGCACGCGCAGCGCCTCGGTGATCGGGCGCATCGGGTAGACGCCCTCCACCACCACTTGTAGCTCCGGCTCGAAGCCCCCGCGCAGGGTCGCGGCGAGGCGCTCCAGCCGCCGCGCCCGCAGGAGCACGTGCTGCGCCTCATCCAGGATGCCGCGCCCCGCCGCCGTCAGCGTCACCGTGTGGCCGCCGCGGTCGAAGAGGGGCACCGCGAGCGCCTCCTCCAGCCCCCTGATCGTGTAGCTGACAGCGGAGGGCACGCGGTGGAGCTCGCGGGCGGCGGCGGCGAAGGAGCCGGTCCGCGCGACGGTCTCCAGCACGAGGAGCTGGTCGAGGGTGTGGTGGAGGGGGGTGGGCACGCTGTGCGCTGGCTAACCGACTGGCGGCGGGGTGGGGCGCGCTCGCCCGCCGACGCGACCCGGTCGAGGGGGTCAGACCTTCAGCAGGGCATGGACGAGCTCGTTGCGAAAGGTGCCGCCTGGGTCCACCCCCGAGCCCTGTAGCGCCTCCCGAAAGCGCGCGATTCGCTCCGAGAAGCGTGATCGCGTGACGCTGAGCGCGGGGGCAGGGAGCTCCTTCGGCCAGTGGGGCATGGCGGTCTCGATGCTCAGCCATCGCGTCATCAGCTCCGAGGAGATCGCCTCCCAGTCCGCGGGACGTCCGACACAGAGCGCCTCGATGAAGCAGGTCGCTCCGGCGCCATAGGCGGGGGACATCAGCGCGCCGCTCTCCCCGATGAAGCGGACGTTCACCGCCAGGTTGAGCGGAAAGCGCCCTCGCTCCCCCCATCTCTGCACCACATCCATGGCCATGGCCAGCGCACGCTCTGCACGCTCGGCCTTCGGATCCAACTTGAAGCCGACCTCGATACAGCCGCAGCGCACCACCTCTACCCACTGTCGGTAATGCTGAACGTCAGCGTTGCTCACCACCTCCTGGCGCTGGCGCATCAAGCGCTGAATACGACCCATCATCCAGGGATAGAGGCGCGGAGCCAGCCGATCGATGCCCGTGACCAGGACGCGGCAGAAGACATGCTCTGCCAGTTGCCGAGCCAGATTGAGGGGGTCCTTCCTTGGGTGGTCCGGCACGAGGCCCTCGACCGGCCGGCCCTCCCGCACCCACAGATCCTGCTGCGCAGGGAACCAGTACAGCTCATAGAGCGGAGAGCTCTGGACCCGCTCCGCGAGCGAGCGCAATGTAGACTGCATCGGCTGGAAGGAGGACCGCAGCTCCCAGGCGTGGTTCCTCGTCAAGCGCAGCCCGATGCGCACGACCACGCCGAAGCAGCCGAGACTCGCGCGCAGCGCCGACCACAGCTCCGGGTCGGTCTCTGCCTCGACGTAGCGCCTGAGCTGGCCGTTCGCGTCAACGAGCTCCAAGGCGACCAGCAGGTCTCCCAGCGTGCCCGTGTCGCGACCCGATCCATGGGTGCCCGCCGCGATGATGCCGCCCGCTGTCACGGTCTCCAGCACGACATTGTACGGCAACGTGAGCGACTCCCGCTCCACGGCCCGGTTGAGATCCCTGTTCTTCGCGCCTGGCCCGCACCAGACCACCTGTGCGAGCGGATCCACCTCGATGTCGTCGAGCCTCTCGGTGAAGAGGAGCACATCATCCACAGGGATCAGCGGAGACCAGGAGAAGCCAGAGCCGACCACACGCAGGCGCCGCCCCATGCGCGTGGCCTCAGCGACGATCTCCCGAACCTCCGCGACGCTCTCGGGCACGAAGACGTCGCGAGGGGCGCAACGCTGGTTCTCTGCCCAGTTGTGCCACCCGCGCCCGGGCCCCCGCAGCCAGTCACGCTCGGCCTGCAAGAGCGCCGCACGCAGCCCCGGCCGGTAGCCGCGTCCGAGGAGCAGCAGGAGCGGGAACTGCACCGCGCCGGTCAGCACGACGTGCAGCGCGTTCACGAGACGTACACCTCCGCCTTCCTCGCCGATGAAGCTCGCGTGCTCGTGATGGTAGGTGTGGGCCAGGAGGGCCATCGCCCCTACCCCACCGAAAGCGAGGAGATAGCCAAGCGCCATGATCGGCGTAGCCTCCTCTCCCCAGGGAAGGACCTGCCAGACCGCGAGCAGCAGACCGGCGAGGCCCATCGTGACGAGGACGTCGAGGGTCAGCAGGTAGAGCATCAGAGCGCCCAGGAACACCAACCCAACCTGCGACGCAGAGAGCGCAGAGGCGAGAAAGATCCACGACAGCGTGTTGGTCAGCGCGTGGACACGGCGGATGGGCTGACCCCGGTGCTCGACGGACTGCCGCGCCAGAAAGCGGAGATGATGAGACCGCGAGCCGATCATGCGCGCCTCACATGGACCAGCCAGAGCGCGAAGGCCAGCGCCAGTCCGAGATGTGACCAGAAGACGAGCCCAGGGCGGCGATAGCAGGAGGGCGCCCGCCTCGCCTCGGCGGCGATGGCCAGGTTCAGACCAACCCAGAGCGCGGCGCAGATCTGTTTGACCGGGGTCGTGTCCTCCAGCGAGGCCAGCCCCAGGCTCAACAGGCCGTGGAAGGTGGTGTGAGGCGCCTGCGCGCGGCTGAAGTGGAGGTCTGGCCTGGTGTGCAGGCGGCCCGGGGCGAAGAGCAGCAGGCCCGCGCCGAGCAGCATGCAGAGACCGAAGAACACGAAGAGGAGGGTGCTCATCCGAAGACCCTGGGGTGAAGGGCATGGATCAGGAGGCCAGACGCCAGTCCGAGCAGACAGCCGGCCCAGGCTCGCGCGCCCACCCGGGCGAGCCTCGACCACGAGAGGCGTGGCCACCAGGAGCTCTGCTCCACGAAGCGACCATAGGCCGGCTCAGCGCGCGCGCGGCGCCAGTCCCGATGGGCGCCGCCCAGGACGACCATCAGCGCGAAGCCGCCGAAGAAGATGGCGTCTGACGGCCTGCCGTTCAGCGTCAGGTGCGCGAGGGACCAGACCAGCACGCCGGCGAAGGGAGGGTGGCGCACCAGCGCAGGCAACCCCACCACCATCCCGTCCTGGCTCAGCGCCGCCGCCTGGCGCCGTCCCGACAGGCCCCCTCCAATGAGCGCGAAGCCGAACAGCGACGCCAGCTCCAACGCGAGCCTCACCGAGGGGCGCTCGACCCACCACAGCGGCGTCTCCACGGCGCGCGCCCGCCACCAGGCCGCCACCAGCGGCGCCAAGAGGAGGAAGGAGAGCATGGAGTATGCCAGCTTGAAGTCTCGCTCCGACCCACACGCCGCGACCAGGGGCGCACGGACTGGAGGGTGGGAAAAGAACAGGTGGGTCCCGATGAAGACCATCCACCCCAGGCAGACCTGTGCAGCCCCGCTCATGCGCCGGCCAACGCCATGAACCAGCGGTCCACAGCGCCGAACTCGGGTGAGCGGACGGCGATCATGCCGTCTGGACGAATGAGGTAGATCAACTCCGGGTTGTAGCGACTCCGCTCAGAGATGGTCACGACCCGCGTGTTGGGCCAGCCCTCCTTCGGCGCCAGCGGCCTGGCAGAGAGCACCGTGAAGGAGAGCCCGTCGAAGCCTCCATGGAGCGAGCGATCCGCCAGATCGGGTGCCCGATCGCCGGCTCTCGGCCCAGGCAGATCGCCAGCCTCGTCCAGAGAGAGCGGGCTGGCCCGGACGTGATGGCCGAGCTGACTGGCCGCCAGGTAGGCGCGCCGCCGCGCCTCGAGGCTCTCGCTGGCCCCCTCGACCAGGAAAGGCGCCATGACCCCCTCGACCCAGCGGCTCAGGACAGCGCCACCATCCCCATCGCCGAACATGCCTCGCGCGAGATCCAGCAGTCCGCGGTGCGCGTTCCCTTCGTGACGTTCGGCCACGTAGGAGTCGATCAGACGATCGTTCGCGAGCCCACGCACAACGCAAGCGATCTTCCAGGCCAGATTCCAGGCGTCCAGAACGCCCGTATTGGTCTCCTGTCCGTTCCCGGGCGTCTCGAAGTGGGGGGACGCGCCGATGAGCACACAGCGTCCCGACCGGCATGGTTGCAGCCCCCAATGCACCAGTTGCCATGTCCGAAATCCAACCGCGTTGGACAACACCAGATCCACTCCCAGGCGACGTGACAGGACACTCTGAAACTGCTCCAAGCTCAACATGGCCTCTCCTGGCGGCAGGGTGGCCAGCAGACGCATCCCCGTCGGGATCGGCAGGCCGAGCGCGACGCCCTCATCGTTCACGGCCAGCAGGATCTCGCGCGAGGGCAGCGCTCCGTGTACGGTCGCGTCCACCACGGCCAGCCGCACGGGAAACGGACGCTCCACTTTCGGGATGGACAGAAGCGCGGCGAGCGAATCCAGCGCGTCGTTCGCCCCGATCAGCCAGCCCGCGGCGACCACCTCCACGCGCTCCCCCGCCCCGCGCAGCGTCACGGAGAGCCCCTCCGGGTGCTCCTCCAGCGCCTCGACGCGCAGGTCACGCTCCACGCGCACGCCGAGCGCCTCGAGCGCCTCCTCGAAGGACCGGCTCAGCGAGGCCACAGGCACGGTGAACATGACGGGGTAGGGCATCTCTTCGCGCGCCACCGCGTCGAGGGCGAGCGAGACCGCTCGCCCATGATGGCGGATCTGGACATCGTGTACCGTTGTCCCCTGCGCGATCAGCGACTCGGCCAGGCCGATGCGCGCGAGCACCTCGGTCGGTCGCGCGTGCAGGACCGGCGCGATCCCCCTGGGCGTGAAGGAGCCGCCGTCGATGAGGCGAACGCGCAATCCCCAGCGACGCAACAGGAGCGCGACGAGCAGACCGGGCGGGGCAGCGCCGACCACGATGACGTCAACGGACTCTGAGCGCTCGAGGAGATCGGCCACTGCACACCTTCCTGTAGAGGTCTCGATGGGAGGCCTCTAGCGAAGGAGGGCGAAGCCGAACATGGAGAAATCTTGAGTCCCCTGCAAGAACATGGGCATCTCCATGTTCTGCGGGAGGGTGCTCTTCCCCATGCCCGCTGGAATGGACATGAACGCCCCCGCGGCGATGAACGCCTACATCGCCGGCCTGCCCGCCGCAGCGATGCGGGTGGTCATGGTCGCCCACCCCGGCCAGAGCTTCGTCGGCGCCTGGATCGCCGCCCGCCTCGCCGCGTCCAGGCCGATGGTGCTGGCGATAGGAAAAAAAGGATAATGGATAAGGTCAGACCTATCTTAAGGTGTCGGGTCGTCATTGGTGGCCGCACGCAATGGCTCACCCCCCCTGGGCCGGCCATCGCAGCGCCAGCGCCCACCGCTCCCACTCCGCCATGAACGCGGGGACGTCCTCCACGCCGAGCGTGTCCAGGAGGGACTGGTAACCGCTCGGGTCGGCGGCGCGGGTCGCGGTGTATCTGGCCATGAACGCCCGGAGCTTGCCCTGCTCCTGGAGATACTGCATCAGATAGCGGCTCATCGCGTAGTGGGCGCCGCTGGCCTCCTCGTCGTAGAACTGCTCGGGCGTCGCCTCGGCGAGCCAACGCAGGCTGGGCAGGCGCCCCTCGCGGATCGCCTCTTTCAGGCCGGGGAGCCGCCAGTTGGTGTAGCCCCAGATCTTCCCCCCGTTGGCGCCCACGTGCTCATAGAGCGAGGCCAGGCCCTCGTTCATCCAGCTCGGGCAGTCGGGCAGGTTGGTGTGCATGTAGGGGTGGACCATCTCGTGGACCAGCGTGCCGCCGCCCGTGCGGATGTTCATCACCAGGGCGCGCTCGTCGCCATCCGCGTAGCCATAGGGTGTGCCGGGCTCGTCGCCGAAGAAGGTCCAGGCGTGGTTGGTGTAGCTCTCGTCGGAGTCGAAGAGCCAGATGGTCCAGACCTCGTCGAGCTCCTTTGCGAAGTAGGCCTCGCGGAGCTGCGCGCTCGTCCAGGCCACCGTCTCGGTCGCGCGCCGGGCTACGGACGCGGGGCTGCCGTCGCCGACCACCACCCAGGGGCTCTGGACGACGATGGTGAAGCCCTCCTCCTCGCCGATCTTCGCGCGGGCGGCGTGAACGGCCTGGGCGAGGTCCGCGGCCGTGATCCCAACGCT
>CAZKWG010000142.1:0-12912 GCA_964556105.1 uncultured Enterobacterales bacterium
GAGCGCCTCGCCGAGGTGCTGCCCGACGAGCCGGGCGCGGACCGGCTGGCGGCGAGCTGCGTCTCCGTGCTCCAGCGCTTCGGCTACCTGCGCAAGCTGGCGCAGGCCGACCGCCACGGCGCGGTGGTGCTGCGCACGGACGCGCCCGCGGAGTTCCCCAGCGGCGTGCGCGGCAAGGTCTACGACTGGATCCGGACCTGCCTCGCGGAGGACCCGGACGCCTCCCTGCAGCTCCGACCGGAGCGCGCGGCGCAGGCCCTGGAGATGGAGCTGAACCAGCTCACCGCCGCCCTGCGTGGGCTCGAGGATCGGGGCTACATCGCCTGGAAGCCCGCCGAGCGCGCCACCGGCCTCGAGCTGCTCAAGCCCGGTGAGCCGCTCGACCTCGACGAGCCCGCCCTGCAGGAGCGCCGCGACCGCGAGTACGCGCGCCTCGCCTGCATGGTGGACTACGGGCGCGCCGGCTGCCTGCGCCGCCACGTCCTGGAATACTTCGGCGAGACCGCCCCCTGGGAGCGCTGCGGCACCTGCGACGGCTGTCGCCAGGGTCGGCCGATGGTGGCCCAGGCCCGCCCGCTGGAGGCCGACGACGAGCTGGTCGTGCGCAAGCTGCTGGCCTGCGTGGCGCGCCTCGGCGAGCCCGCCTCGCGCACGATGATCGCCCGCGTCGCCACGGGCAGGCAGGACAACGACCTGCGCTTCCTGCGCTACGACCGCCTCTCGACCTTCGGGATCCTGGCGGGATGGACAGAGCGGGAGGTGGAGCGCCTGATCGAGGCGCTGACCACCGCCGGCGCGTTGGAGGCGCGCTACGTCCAGCGCTTGATGTCCGGCCAGGAGCGCAGCTACCGCACCTACACCATCTCGACGCTGGGCAGGCGCGTGATGCGCCAGGAGGAGCCCGGCTTCCGGATGGTCTTCCCGCGGACGGGCAAGGCGCCGCGCCCACCCGCCGTCTCCACCGCCCCCGGCCGCCCCGACGCCAACCGCGAGCTGCTCGCCCACCTGCGCGACGTGCGCGCGCGCCTCGCCCGCGACGCCGACGTCCCCGCCTACGTCATCGCCCCCCAACCGCACGCTGGAGGAGATCGCCGCCGTCCGCCCCACCACCCGCCAGGCGCTGAACAACGTCCACGGCATGGGGCCGGAGCGCTTCAAGCGCTACGGAAAAGCGCTCCTGGAGGCGGTGCGCGGCTGGACCGGGGCGTGAACATCCGCGGGCGTCGGGGCACTTTGTCGTGAAGGCTCCGCCGAAACGAAATAGAAGGCCGCTCCTCTCTCTTCCTCGCTGCTGACCCGGAGAACCGATGCTCCCCTCCTTCAGGCTCTCGCAGGCCGGACTGCTGTCCGCGCTGACCCTCCTCTCCTGCGGCAAAAAAGGAGCGGACACCGAGGCGTCCGGCCAGGCGGATCCCGCCCTCGCCGCCGCCGTCACCTCCGCCATGGACACCACGGTGGATCCCTGCGTGGACTTCTACCAGTACGCCTGCGGCGGCTGGGTCAAGTCCACCGAGATCCCCGCCGACCGCGTCTACTGGAGCCGCACCTTCAGCACCATCTCCAAACGGAACGAGGAGATGCTGCGCGAGATCCTGGAGAGCGCCGCCAAGGACCCGGGCACGGACGCCACGAAGCAGAAGCTGGGCGCCTTCTACGGCTCGTGCATGGACGAGGCGACCATCGACGCCCGAGGCATGGCGCCCGTCGCCGCGCTCCTGGCGGAGATCGACGCGGTGAAGACCCCCGCCGAGCTCATGGCCCTGGCCGGCAAGCTGCATGCGGCCGGCATGGCGCCCTTCTTCGACATGGCCATCTACGCCGACTTCACCGACCCCAACCTGAACATCGCCCACATGACGCAGGGCGGCCTGGGGCTGCCGGATCGCGAGTACTACCTGCGCACCGACGCGGACGGCGAGAAGCTGCGCCAGGCCTACGTGGGCTGGCTGGGCCGCGTCCTGGTGCTGTCCGGTCTGGCCGAGGAGCAGTCCACGGATCTGGCTGCGAAGATCCTGGTCTTCGAGACCGAGCTGGCGCGCGTCTCCATCCCGCGCGAGGACCTCTCCGACCCGGAGAAGACCTACCACCGCATCGAGCGCGCCGGCCTGCAGGGCCTCGCCCCCACCTTCCCCTGGGACGGCTTCTTCCAGAGCCTGGGCTCCCCCGGGACCACGACGATCAATGTCGAGGTGCCGCACTACTACACCGAGATGCCCAAGATCATCGCGGCCGCCGCCCCCGAGACGCTGCGCGCCTACCTGCGGGCGATGGTCCTGCGCGACAGCGCCCTGGCCCTTCCCACGGCCATCGAGAAGGAGAACTTCGCGTTCTACGGCCGCACCCTCTTCGGCCAGCCGGAGATGAAGCCGCGCTGGCGGCGCTGCGTGGACGCCACCCAGAGCGCGATGGGCGAGCTGCTCGGCCAGGCCTACGTCAGCCAGGCCTTCGCCGGGGACAGCAAGGCGACGGCCGAGGAGATGATCAAGGGCATCGAGCTGGCCTTCGAGGGCGGGCTCGGCCAGCTCGGCTGGATGGACGACGAGACCCGCGCCCGCGCCACGGAGAAGGCCAGGGCGGTCACCAACAAGATCGGCTACCCCGACCGCTGGCGCGACTACTCCGGCCTGAACGTGGTCAGCGGGGAGTGGTTCCAGAACCAGCTCGCCGCCCGGCAGTTCGCCACCCGCTACGAGCTGGACAAGATCGGCAAGCCGGTGGACAAGGGCGAGTGGTACATGCCGCCCCAGATGGTCAACGCCTATTACAACCCGCTGAACAACGAGATCGTCTTCCCGGCCGGCATCCTGCAGCCGCCCTTCTTCTCCGCCAGCGCGCCGCGCGCCATGAACTATGGCGCCATCGGCATGGTCATGGGCCACGAGCTCTCGCACGGCTTCGACGACGCCGGCCGCAAGTTCGACCCGCAGGGCCGCATGGTGGAGTGGTGGAACCCGGACGCCGTCGCCCGCTTCGAGGAGGCCGCCGCCTGCGTGTCCGCGCAGTACTCCGGCTACCAGGTCCAGGAGGGCGTCAACGTCAACGGCGAGCTGACCCTGGGCGAGAACATCGCCGACATGGGCGGCATCAAGACCACCCTGCGCGCCTATCAGGCCTGGGAGGCCAGCACGGGCAAGAAGGAGCCGTCCGTCGCCGGCCTCAGCTCCGAGCAGCTCCTCTTCGTCTCCTTCGCCCAGGGCTGGTGCTCGCTCATCCGCCCCGAGGCCGAGCGCGTGCTGGTCGCCACGGACTCGCACTCCCCGCCCAGCTTCCGGGTCAACGGCCCGCTGGCCAACCTGCCGGAGTTCGCCGAGGCCTTCCAGTGCAAGACCGGCGCGCCCATGGCGCCGGAGAAGCGCTGCACGGTCTGGTAGGCCCTACCGGGGAACGAGCTCGACCCGGCGGTTGAGGGCGCGCCCCTGCTCGCTCGCGTTCGGAGCGACGGGGGCGAGCGGACCGACGCCCGCCGCCTCCAGCCGCTCGGGCTGTATCTTGTACTGGTTCACGAGCGCCTGAACCGTCGCCTCCGCGCGCCGCCGCGAGAGATCGAGGTTGGTCGCCATGTCCCCGACATTGTCCGTGTGGCCGACGACGTAGAGCTTCAAGCCAGGGTTGGCCTCGAGCATACGGGCGATCTCGCGCAGCGTGCTCTGGGACTCCGGCTGCAGCGTGGCGCTGTTGGTGTCGAAGCTCACCCCGTAGACCGCCGCCCGCCCTGCCGTCGTCAGGTCACGCCCCAGCGCGTCCGCGTCCACCGCGACCTTGCCCGCCTCCATGGGCGCCATCTCCACGATGTCCACCAGCACCAGGGCGCGGTTCCAGGTGAGATCCTTCCAGGTGGCGAAGTTCTCGCGCGCCACGAAGATCGAGACGTAGACGTCGCCCTCGGGCCGCGCCAGCTTCGCCGCCAGGTAGCGCTGCTCGCTGGGCTGCGAGAACGCCATGCTCGAGGTCTGCCCCTTGTTGTCCAGCTCCAGCGCGTCCGTGTAGAGGAAGCGCTTGGAGAGCGTGCCCTGCGCGCCGCAGGCCTCCTCCTCGCAGGAGAACAGCGTCTGAAAGCCGGCCCTGGCGAGCGCGTCCGCGTAATTGCGCGAGACCTCCAACGACGAGCGCCCGTCCGGCGAGACGTAGAGCAGGCGCGTGTGCCTTCCCTCCACGGGCTGCTGCTTCGGCAGGGTCCAGGCGTTCCCGGCGCGGACCGGCGCGGCCAGCGGCAGGCTCAGGGCGCCGAAGGCCGTCTGGCGATAGCCGAGGATCCAGGACCCTTCGTAGCGTTGGAGAAGCGGATGGTCCTTGGACGCGGGCACGTCGGACGGCGCCGCGAGGGCCGCGTTCAGGCCGAGCAGCAGGCACAGCAGCACGTTGATCAGCATCGTGAACCTCTGGCGATCCGCCTCAGGTTATCTCCTGTGCCTGGCCGCGTCTTCCCACCGCGGCGCGCGCCGCGCTTGACGAAGCGCCCGCTCGGGGCACCTCTACATCAGACGCCTCACTCCCGAAGGCTGGGATGCAAGACCCAACCCGCCCCTTCCCCGTGATCCGAGATCGGCTGCAGGCCGCGCTGAGCGCGCTGCCGCTGCCGCCGGGCGCGCTGCTGGCGGTGGCCGAAGCGGCCGGGGCCCCGCCGTTGGGCGCCTCGGGGGAGGCGGCCGAGGGGGACGCAGGCGGAGAGATCGCGGCCTTCCTGCTGCGGATCGAGCGGGTCAACGGCGCCCTGCCCCGCGCGCTCGCGCTGCTCGCGGTGGCCTGCCCGGAGCAGGCGAAGACGCTTCACGCGCTGGCGGTCGAGGCGGGAGCGCAACCTGCGAGCTCGAACGAGGCCGCGCTGGCGGTCGAGGCGAGCCGCGCGCTCAACAGGAGCTGGGCTCTCCTGAACGCGCGGGGAGCCTGGCGCTGGGAGCGGGCGCGGTCTCCCCTCGCGGAGGCGCGGGCGCTGATGGACGGCCCGCTGAGGGCCGATCCCGAGCACGACGCGCTGCAGGCCTGGGCGGACAACCTAGATAAACTAGTCAAAGAGATCCCCGCCCGCCTCGCCACCATCCCCGGCCACCAGCTCGCCCGAGCCCTGCGTGGCGCGCCGCTCCTGGCCGGCCTGGTCCTCGCCCTCGGGCAGGGCCTCGCCGCGCTCCCGCGCCTCTGGCCGCTGACGCCGCTCCTCCTCGTCCTGGCGGTGCTCCTCGGGCACGAGCCCCCGCCCCTCTCCCCCGCCGCGCCCGGGATGATCGGGTACACGCGCGGCAGCGCCAGCGCCGAGTCCGTGCGCGCCGACCTCCGCAGCCTGAGCCCCGCGACGGGCGCCCATGACGGCGCCACGCCCGAGCCGGAGGCCCGCCCCGCCCCGACCGCCGCCTCGCCCACGCCGAGCGCCGCAAGTCCGCCCGACGCCGCCGTGACGCTGCCGGCCCCTCCGCTCCCCGAGCCCTCCTCGGCCTCGGACGAGCCGCTGGCCGATCTCGACCGCGCGCCCAGATCGACCGCGGCCAGCGCGGGGGGAGCGGGGGCTGGAGAGGGCGCCGGAGAGGGCGGCGGCTACGGCGGGGCGTATGGCTCGGGCACCGTCCGCCACACCGCCCTGCCCGACCGCGCGCCGATGGCCTTCCTCGGCGTGCAGGACATGCCGCCCCTGCCCGGCCAGCCGGAGGCGGCGGAGCTGTGGGTCGCCCAGACCGAGGTGACCGAGGCGCAGTGGCAGGCCCTGATGCGCCTGGATCTGGCGATCCTCACGGGCCGCCCCGAGCGCCCCGCCGAGCACATGACCTGGTGCGAGGCGCTGACCTACGCCAATCTGCTCTCGAAAAAAGAGGGCCTGAAGCCCGCTTACGACGTCCCGCGCGGCTGCCACTCGGGCGCGTCCGTGCGCTGGGACACCTCCGCCAGCGGCTACCGCCTGCCGACCGAGGCCGAGTGGGAGCGGATGGCGGGACGTCGCCCCGGCGCCGGCGCTACCCGACGCGACGTGGTCTACAGCGGCGAGCGCGACGGCGCGGGCCTGTTCGGCGTGTCCGGGAACGCCAGCGAGCTGGTCTGGGCCAGCGACGGCCACCCGGTCGCGCGACACCGGAGCTGTGACGCCGAGAACATCGGCACCGAGCTGTGGCCGGAGAGCGCGCCCCTGCCCTGCCGCCAGGAGCTGCCGCCCGGCCAGCGGGTGATCGGCGTCGGCCTGCGGCTGGTGCGGGCGGCGGACGGCGCGGCCCGCGACCGCCAGCCCTAGCTCCCCCGGTAGGTGGAGTACCCGAAGGGGCTCAGCAGCAGCGGGACATGGTAGTGCTGCTGCGGATTCTCCACCTGGAACACGATCTGCGCGACTGGGTAAAAGCCAGAGATGTTCTGGGCGGCGAAGTAGGGCGCCAGCGCGAAGCCGATTCGATAGACCGCCGCCTGGAGGGCGCCGGCGGGCAGCAGGTCGCGCACGCGGCCATCGGCGTCGGTGACCCCGGCGCCGACCACACGAAAGCTCTCGCCCTCGGCGATCTCCAGCGTGACCGAGACCCCCGCGGCGGGGCGGCCGCGCGCCGTGTCGAGCACATGGGTGGTGATGGGGCTCATGGCAGCAGCTTCTCCAGGCGAAGGGCCGTGATGCGCGCCTGCTCGCCCGCCGCGACGCGCAGCTCGAAGGCGGGCTCGTTCTCCATCCGTTGGCGCAGCAGGGCGAGCATGGCAGGGGCGCTGAGCCCGCTGGCGCAGGCGATGAAGATCGTCCCGAAGCGAGCCTCATAGGCGACGTTTCCTTCGGCAAGGGCGCGCAGGGTGTCCTCGTCGGCCCCGCGCACGCCCGCCTGCTCGCCCAGAGACCAGTCCGCGGTGGCCGCGTACCGCTGACGCAGGGCCGCCAGATCCGCCCCCAGCCGCGGGTGGTGCGTAAACGCCTCCCGCCAGTCGCCGTCCCCGAGCCGCCACCAGACGCGCTCGGCCTCGCCGTGCAGGTGGGCTCGGCTGGTGAAGGGGCGCGCGGCGACCATCTGGCGCACCCAGCGTTCGGCGCCGCACACCCGTCGAAGCGCGGCGGCGGCGTCCTCGGGGGCGAGGCCGTTGAGGTACACGAGCAGCGGATCGGTGTCCGCGGGGGCGCTGGCGCTGGGGCGACCGAAGGCGCGCAGTCGGGCCACGCCGCCGTCGGAGAGCGTGGTCATGCGCAGATGGGTCCAGGGCCCCGGGTGGGGGACCGGGCAGTGATGCTCCCGATCCGGGCCCAGCGGCGTGTCGGGCAGCACCGGTCGCCAGGGGGCGCCGTGGGTGAGGGCGTGGGCGGGCGCGCCCGGCCAGTACAGGCCCTCCACCCGCGCGCCGACGGGGTAGTTCCCCTTGAAATGGCAGGTATCGAGGACAATCTCTTCGATCTCGCCCGGCTCGCCCAGGGCCAGGATCACCCAGTCCTGGCGCGGCACGGGGCTGCGCCGCGTCTCCCACCCCAGGCCCATGTGCGCCGGTCGGCCGGGGAGGATCAGGTTGTCCATCTTGGAGAAGAAGCTGTCCGAGCAGGCCAGGGCCCGGCCGCCGCGCAGCACGCTGGCCAGGTCTACCCGCGCGCCCTCGGCCACCGGCTCCGGCCGAGGCCGTCCGTGGACCCGCAGCCGGGCCACGCCCCCCGCGGGGAAGGTGATCGACAGCCGGACATGGGTGGCGCCGGCGAAGGGCCGCAGCGCGAAGAGGTTGTGGCCACCCCGCTCCAAGGCCACCTCATCGAGCACCAGGCTCCATTCTGCCTGATCGCGCAGCCAGGCGGCGTCCGCGTCCAGGGGCGCCGACACCGCGTCCAGGGTCGCGTACGGCGGCGCGTTGCCCAGGAAGTGCCGGGTGTCGATGTCCACCCCCACCAGATCCCCGGGCACGCCGAGCCGCAGGATGCACCAGTCCTGTCCTGGGCTGCGTCGCCGCCGCGGCTCCCAGCCGTCCATCCACTTCCCGCGGTCGGTGTAGGCGTCCGGGTCCCACACGGGCTCGTGCGGCAGGACGAGGTTCTCTTTGCCGGCGAAGAACTCGTCGGAGGCCAGCAGCGCGACGCCCCCCAAGGCGGCGCTGGCCAGGTCGGGCCAGCCGCGAAAGGCAGACGTGGTGGGAAGGGTGGTGGTGCTCATGATCCGTCCTTCGCGGCGACGCCGGTGTAGCGCAGGGGGCGGCCCCGGGGCGCGCCCACGATAGCGCCGTCCTGCACGACCGGCTCCCCCCGCAGAAAGGTGTGGTGGACCCGACCGACGAGACGCCGACCGGCCCAGGGGGTCACCGGGTTGCGATGCGCCAGGGCCAGGGCGTCAACGGTCCACGCCTCGTCCGGGTCGAAGGCGACGAGATCCGCCGGCGCGCCGACGCGCAGCGGGCCGTTCGGCAGCCCCGCCAGGCGCGCCGGACCAGCGGTCATCCAGCGCGAGAGCGCCGCGAGAGACACCCCACGGCGACGCGCCTCGGTCCAGACGCTGGACAGACCCAGCTGTAGCGAGGCGATCCCGCCCCATGCGCCGAGGAAATCGCCCGTGTCCAGGCGCTTCAGGCTGGGAACGCACGGGCTGTGATCGGTGACCACGAAGTCCAGGGTCCCGTCCAGGAGCGCCGCCCAGAGCGGCTCACGGTTGGCCGCCGGGCGGATGGGGGGCGCGCACTTGAACGCCGTGGCCCCCGACGGGACCTCTTCGGCGCTCAGCACGAGGTAGTGCGGGCAGGTCTCGGCGCTGATCGGCAGCCCCTCGGCGCGGGCCGCGCGCAGCAGGTCGAGCGCCCCCGCGCTCGACAGGTGGACGATGTGAGCAGGGCAGCCCGTCTCCCGCACCAGATCGATGACCAGGGCGACCGCGGCGTCCTCCCACTCGGGGGGGCGGCTGTGCAGATAGGTGAGGTACTCCCTGGGATCCGCGCCGCTCGCGTCTTGAAGCGGCGACTCCAGCTCGGCATGCACCAGCAGCGGGACGCCGGCCGCGCGCAGCACGGGCATGGCGAGACGCAACACCTCGGCGTCGCTGGCGGGGAACTCGTCGATCCCCGAGGGGCAGAGAAAACATTTGAAGCCGCGCGCGCCCGCCGCGACCATGGGGGCCAGCTCTGCGGAGTTCCCGGGGATCACGCCACCCCAGAAGCCAGCGTCTACCCAGAGCTTTCCAGCGGTGGCCGCCACCTTCTCCTCCAGGGCGGCGCAGGTGGTGGTCACGGGGATCGAATTGAGGGGCATGTCGATGAGCGCGGTCACGCCGCCCAGCGCGGCGGCGCGGGTCGCCGACTCCCAGCCCTCCCACTCGGCGCGCCCAGGCTCGTTGACGTGGACGTGGCTGTCGACCAGCGACGGCATCAGCACCAGCTCGCCCAGGTCGTGGGTCGCGAGCCCGGGCAACGCGGCGTCGTGCGGCAGCAGGGCGTCTATCTTGCCGTCTCGCACGACCAGCAGGCCGGGGAGCGGGCCCTGGGCGCCCAACAGGCGGGAGGTGCGGAGGGCATAGGGGAGCATCCAGGCCTCGCGAAGCGCAGGTTGACCTTGCTGGTCAGGCGGCATTATCATACCGAGCTACCTCCGAGCGCGCGAGCGAACCTGCCCAACTGGCTCACCGACCCCTGGCTCACCGACTGGCTGCACCTCTGGGCGCGCTGGTTTCACGTCGTGGTCGGCGCAGGGTGGATCGGCGCCAGCTTCTACTTCACCTGGCTGAACAACAACGTTCGACCGGTCGAGGACGCCAGCGGCCGGCTCGCGGGCGGCCTCTGGGCGGTGCACGGCGGCGCGTTCTACGAGGTCCGCAAGTACAAGGGCGCCCCGGAGCGTCTGCCCACGACCCTGCACTGGTTCAAGTGGGAGGCGTACCTGACCTGGCTGTCGGGGATCGTCCTGCTGCTGCTGGTCTACTGGCTGCAGGCGGGCGTGATGATGATCCCGGCGGGCAGCGCGCTGACGCCCGCCACCGCGACGGGCCTCGGCGTGGCCACGCTGACGGTGGGGTGGGTGGTCTACGACCGGCTCTGCCGCAGCCCGCTCGTGGCCTGGCCCCGCGCCTTCGCCGCCCTGGGCTTCCTCCTGCTCGCCGCCACGGCGTGGGGGCTCTGTCAGGTCTACACGCCGCGCGCCGCCTGGATCCACCTCGGCGCGATGATGGGCACGATGATGGCGTTGAACGTCTTCTTCGTGATCATCCCCGGTCAGCGCGCCATGGTCGAGGCGATGGTCCGCGATGAGCCTCCTCCCCTGGAGCGGGGGCGGGCCGGCGCGCTGCGCAGCCTGCACAACAATTACCTGACCTTGCCTGTGCTCTTCGTCATGGTGAGCAATCACTTCCCCTTCACCTATGGGCACCCGCTCCCCTGGGCGGTCCTCGTGGGGATCGGCGGGCTGGGCGCGGCGGTGCGCCATGGGCTCAACCTGCACGATCGTGGCGAGCACAACTCCTGGTTGTTGCCGGCCGCCGCCGCGGGGCTCGTCGCGATGGCCTTCGTGGTGCACGGGCCCCGCGCGCCGGTCGAAGCCACCAGCGACGCCGTCCCCACCGCCGCGACCATCGAGGGGATCGTGAGCGCCCGCTGCGCGCCCTGCCACGCGGAGAGCCCAACCTATCCAGGCATCGCCGCGCCTCCCAAGGGTCTGGTGCTGCGCACCGCCGCGCACGTGAAGACCAACGCCGTCAACGTCACCCAGCAGGCGGTGCGCTCGGCCGTCATGCCGCCCGGGAACCTCACGGGCATCACCCCCGAAGAGCGGGACACGCTGGGCCGCTGGCTGGCCGCCGGAGCGCCACTTTGAGCCCCTACGCCGTCCCCGCCTACGCGGCCTTCCTCCCGGATCCGCTGCGCGAGGCGCTCTGGGCCGACGCGGAGCCCGTGGCCGCCGTCCCTGGCCTCCGCGTGGCGGCCGGGCTGCGATCCGCCCACCCCGCGGTCGAGACCGACACCTCGCTCGCGGTGGTCGTCGAGGTCGCGCGCGCGGTCTGCGCAGACCTCTGTCGGGTGCTGGAGCGGCGCGCCGAGGATCGCGCGATCCTGGACGCCCGCACCCTCGCCCTGCGCGCGGAGAACGACGGCCTGAGCGTCGCCGACCCCCGCTACCGCTCCGTGGTGGGCGAGCGCGACCCGAGCGGCCGCGTCGCGGTGGGGCCGTCGCCCGAGCCGCCCCCGCCGATGCCGCCCGTCGTCGTGCCCACCTTTCTGCGCGGCTCCCAGGTGACGCTGTTTGGTCCTCCAGACTCGCCGCGCATGAGCATCCACGCGATGAACGCCCTCCATCGACGCCGTCCCGACGAGCCGGCCATCGTCGACGCGCTCGTGGCGGCGTCCGGCCAGGTGGCGCGCTGGGGAGCCGACGACGAGGACAGCCAGACGCCGATCATGGAGATCTTTCTGCGGGCCACCGAGAACCTGATGGGCTGCTACGACGGCACGCTGGCCTGGACGGACCCCAGCCGCGGCCGCGCCTACACCCTCGCCGACAGCCAGCGCAGCCTGCCCATCAAGCGCATCCCTGGGTTGGCCCTGCCGGATGGCAGCCACCTGCTCGACGGCCAGCCGCTGCCCCTGCACCTCTACGACTACGTCACCCACGTCTGGCACAACCGCGGCCGCCCCCAGGCGCTCGTCTTCTATGTCCCGAAGCTGGAGGGCGAGAACGAGGCCGCCTACCTGCGCCTGCTCTTCGAGGCGACCGATCGCGCGGTGCGCGCGGCCGACCCGAGCTGCGATCCGGCGACCACACAGATCCTGGTCGTCTTCGAGAACCCGCGCGCGATCTTCCGCATCCGCGAGATCGCCGCCGCGCTGGGCCCCCACTTCCTCGGCGGCAGCCTTGGCTGGCACGACTTCCTGGCCAGCACCGCCCGTCTCTTCAAGAACGATCCCAACTATCGTATCCCGGTCAAAGCGGACCCCGACATCGTCATCAACCACATCAAGGAGTCCCACCACCTCCTCGCCGCTGCGTTGGGTCCGCTCGGCGCGCTCAAGCTCGGCGGCATGTATGGGGTGCTCTTCGAGGACGGGAACGAGGCCTCCTATCAGGTCAGCATGGTGGGCTACATCCGCGACGTCATCGCGCAGATGAAGCGCGGCCTCGACGGCTTCTGGGTGGCGCACCCCGACTTCGTCCGGCTGGGGATCGCCCTGGTCGAGGCCTGGCGCCGCCTGGAGCGGGACCCGCAGGACCCCACCCTGGACGCCCTGGTGTCCGCGCACGTGCCCGACCCGGTGGAGCTGCGCCGCCTGCTGGCCTTCATCCACGGAGAGGACGTCCCCGGTCTGGACGCCGCCGATCCTCGCTACCCGCGCGCCGTCCTCGCCGCGACCCTGCCCGTCTCCCCGGTGATCGCCAACGACGACCCCGAGGAGGTCCGATACAACATCTTCCAGGCCCTGCAGTACCTGGCGGACTGGCTGTGCGGCCGGGGCTGCGTGGCCCTGCCCGCCACCCTGCGCAACGCCCGCGGCGAGGCCGTTCCGGTGCGGATCATGGACGATCTCGCCACCACCGAGCGCTCGCGCTGGGAGCTCTGGCACGAGGTCCACTACGGGCGCGTCCCCGTCCAGACCTTCGAGCAGATCCTCGCCGAGGAGATCGCCTTCATCCGTCGAGACGGCATCGACCCCACCCGGCGCGTCCAGGTGCGCTGGGTCGGCGAGGCCGCGCGCTGGTACCCCATCGCCGTCCGCGTCCTGCGTCAGCTCGTGCGGACGGCCGAGCCCCCCGAGTTCGTGCCCGAGCTGCTGCTGCCCTTCACCTTCCCGCAGATCCGCGACGCCGAGGACCCCTGGGAGGCCGCCTGCAGGTTGTGCCCAGGGCGCTACCAGGACGAGGCCGGCTCCTTCATGCCCTGAGGCCGTCGTGTCTCCAGCCGTCCTCGACAGATCCCTCTCCCGTGGAGACTGTCCCGATGAACGCGGTGCCTCTCCAAGGCCTCCCTCTGTTCTTTGTGTTGATTCCGCTCATGTGGATCCTGGTCACGACCCTGTTTGCCC
>CAZKWG010000143.1:0-8725 GCA_964556105.1 uncultured Enterobacterales bacterium
ACGACGGCGTCATGCCGCAGACGGTCGAGGCGCTGAACCACGCGAAGGCCGCGGGCGTCCAGCTCATGGTCGCGGTCAACAAGATCGACAAGCCCGGGGCCAACCCGGCGCGCGTGCGCCAGGCCTTGATGGAGCACGGGCTGGTGCCGGAAGAGTACGGCGGTGAGACCCTGTTCGCCGATGTCTCGGCGCTCAAGGGCAAGGGCATCGACGACCTTCTGGACGCGATCCTGTTGCTGGCGGAGATCGGCGACTACAAGGCCAACCCCGAGCGTCACGCCGAGGGCTCGGTGCTCGAGGCGCGGCTGGAGCGCGGTCGCGGCGCCGTGGCGACCCTGCTGGTCACCAAGGGCACGCTCAAGCAGGGCGACAGCGTCGTCATCGGGACGACCTGGGGCCGTGTGCGCGCCATGACGGACCACACGGGCAAGCGCCTGAAGGTCGCCGAGCCGTCCACCCCGGTCGAGATCAGCGGTCTCGAGGGCGTCCCGCAGGCCGGTGACGACTTCGTCGTCGTCGAGAGCGACAAGGACGCGAAGACCCTCGCCGAGCATCGCGCCGAGCAGCTCCGTGCCTCCAGCATGGTCCAGCCGGCCCGCATGAGCCTCGAGGATCTGCTCAAGGCCCACAAGGAAGACGAGAAGGTCGTCCTCAACCTCGTCGTCAAGTCCGACGTGGGTGGCTCGCTCGAGGCCCTCAAGCACGCCTTCGGCAAGATCGACGTGAAGGGCACCGAGCTGAAGATCCTGCTCTCTGGCGTCGGCGCGGTGACCGAGAGCGACGTCACGCTCGCCCACACCTACCGCGCGGTGGTCATCGGCTTCAATGTCCGTCCGGACACGAAGGCCCGGCAGGCCGCCGATCAGTTCGGCGTGGACGTTCGCACGTACAACATCATCTACGAGGCGATCGACGAGATCAACGCCGCCCTTCGCGGGCTGCTGGCGCCGGTCTACCAGGAGAAGCTCCAGGGCTCGGCCCAGGTGCTCAAGACCTTCCCCGTTCAGAAGGTCGGGATGGTCGCGGGCTGTCTGGTCACCGAGGGCAAGATCGTCCGCAGCAACACCGTTCGCCTCATCCGCGACGGCAAGATCGTCTGGACGGGCCGGCTCGCCTCGCTCAAGCGGTTCAAGGACGACGTCCGCGAGGTCGAGAAGGGCTACGAGTGCGGTCTCGGTCTGGATGGCTTCAATGACATCAAGGTCGGCGACGTCATCGAGTCCTTCTCCCAGGAAGAGGTCGCTCCCTCGGCCTGAGGTCGTATGTTCTTCCCCGCTCCGGACGAGGACATCTGGGTCGGCGTGCTCCGTCTGGGGCTCGTCGTGCCCGGCTCTCGGAGCCTGAAGGACAAGCGCAAGGCCGTCGCCCAGCTTCGGGATCGTCTCAAGGCCCGCCACAACCTCAGCGTCGCGGAGGTAGGCCACCTGGACAGCACGATGCGGTCCGTGGTGGCGGTGGGAATGGTGGCGAATGATCCTCGCTTTCTGCGGTCAGCTCTTGACGCGCTGAGGGCGGACATCCAAGGTTGGAGCATGGCGCTCATCGACGAGGCGGACGTCGAGATCCATCGCCCCTATGAGGGCGAGGACGCACCGCGCCTGGGTGGTCGGAATGCCTGAGCTGAGCCGCGAGCGGGACCAGATCTGGATCACGCGCAACCATCTGCTGGCGCTGGCCGTGGCGACGACATGCATCGCCGTGCTGGCGTTTTTTCTCGGTTTGAAGCTCGGGCGATCGGGGGCCGGGCCAGAGGAGGCCGCGCGCCCTCCGGCGCTGACGGTGGACCCGATCGGTCAGGACGAGCTGGAGGCGGTGCTGCGCAAGGCCGCGCGCGCTCAGCCCACGCCGGATTTCAGCTTTCCCTCTGAGCTCCCCAAGGACACGGTGACCGCGCCGGGGGGCGGCGGGGCGGATCCGAGCGCCGCGACCGCCACAGGCGCCACGCCGCCGCCCGAGCAGGTCGCGCTCTCGGCCGACGCGCCCGTCGGGAACGTGCCGAACGGCGGTTGGTCGGTGCAGATCGGCATCTACGCCTCCCCGGCGGAGGCCGACGCCCGGATGGCGGAGCTGGTGGCGGCGGAGCTGAAGCCCTACCGCGTCGCCGCGCTGGTGGACGGTCAGAACTCCTGGCGCGTTCGGATTGGCGGTTTCGCCAGCCAGAAGCTGGCGGAGGAGGCTGTGCCGGCCCTGCGCTCCAAGCTGGGGCTGACCAGCCTGGATGTGGTGCCCGCGCCGTGAGCGCACGGCCGCTGCGCGACCCCGAACAGGCGTTCGGGTAGTATGGCCCGAGAGAACGCGGAACTGGCTTGACGTGCGAGCCGTGGCTTGGGATTGTGACCGCTCGGAGGTGTCATGATCTCGCTGATCGCCATGGCGTCGTTGGGCCTCGCGCCCGCGCAGGCGCAGGCTCCCGACGCGGGAGAGGGGGGCGGTGGCTCGGAGGCGCCCGCTTCAGCCCCGGCCCGGCCGTCGTCGACGACCCGCGAGGTCACCACGGGCGACACGCTGGGCTTCAGCGGCCCGAGCGGCGCGCCGGAGTACTACACGGTACAGACGGGGGACACGCTCTGGGATATCTCGAGTAAGTTCCTCGGGAATCCGTATTACTGGCCGCGGCTCTGGTCGATCAACGAGCAGATCACCAACCCCCACTGGATCTATCCGGGGAACCGCATCCGCTTCACCCTGGGTACGCTGCTGGAGCCGCCGCAGGTCGGGCTGGAGGGCGAGGCGGGGCGCGACGGCTACACGGTGGCTGGTCTGGAGTACGGGGACGCGGACGCGGCCTGCGGCCCGGACCTTCGCTTCAACTTCACGCTGCCCAGCGACACCTACCAGAGCCTCGGATTCCTGGCGAACGAGGACGATCTCGACGTTCTTGGCTCCGTGCCGCGCGCGCGCACGGGCAGCTCGCTGGTCGGGGAGAACGACCTCGTCTTCCTGGACATGGAGAACCCGGAGGCCTACGAGTGCGGCGACATGCTGATGATCTTCCGGCCCACGAAGAAGAAGGTCAAGCATCCGGACGAGCGCGGCACGAAGTACGGGAACCTGTATCAGGTCGTGGGCGAGGCCCGCGTCGTTCACCAGAGCGGCAAGTACGTCTCGGCCATCGTGCGGACCTCCTACTCCGAGATCGCCCGCGGCGATCTGGTGGGTCCGATGCTCCCGACGACGGTCGAGCTCGAGGTAGAGAAGCCCGAGGGTGACGTGGAGGGCACCATCGTCGCCCGCCTGAACGGCGAGGCCATGCTCTCCCGGCCGGGAGACACCGTCTTCCTCGACCGCGGCCGCGCGGACGGCCTGCGCGTGGGCAGCACGCTGTATGTGGTCGAGCATCGCGACATGCTCGTCAACCCGAACGAGGACGATCTGGACCTGCCGGAGAGCGTCGTCGGTCGCGTGGTGGTGGTGCGCATCGACGAGTACGCCGCGACGGCGGTGATCACGGACGCGGCCGCCAGCATCGACGTCGGCAGCGTCATCACGCAGCGCGTAGAGTGAGGATGATCTCGCCGCGCACGCGGGCTACAGACTGCCTATGCTCGTCCTGGACCTCCTCGTGAAGCTCTATCTGGTCGTCCTGGCCATGGACATCCTGCTGGCCTGGGTGCAGCCCGACCCGCGGCGGTGGCCGCGCCGCCTGACCCACGCGCTCACGGAGCCTCCACAGCGCCTGCTGCGGCGCCTGCTCCCGGCCCGTCTCACGGGCGGATGGGACCTGAGCGCGCTGTGGATGATCGGCCTGCTCGGCCTGGTCCGCGTGCTCTGGATTCATCCATGGTGAGCTGGCTCCTCGCCCTCGGCCTCGCCTTCGGCGGCGCGGAGGCGGACCTGTCGCTGGCGGTGCGCTCGGACCTGGACGAGGCGACCCGCATGGCCGCCTTCGAGCGCCTGGTGAGCCTGGGCGCCACGGACATCGGGCTCATCCTGGCGGTGAGCGCCGACCAGGAGGCGGACGCACGCTCGCGCTGGGTCGCGATCCGTGTGCTCGGTCAGGTGGGCGGGGCGCAGGCCCGCGACGCGCTCCTCCTGCGCCTTCAGGACGACATGCCGGCCATCCGCGTCGCGGCGGCCAGCGCGCTCGGCGATCTGGGGGATCGTGCGGCGGTCGCGCCGCTGATCCTCGCTCTGGATGACCAGGCCCTCCTCGTTCGCGCGGCGGCGGCCGACGCGCTCGGCCTGCTCGCGGACAGCCGCGCCGTGGCGCCGCTCGCCGCGGCGGTTCG
Organism: uncultured Enterobacterales bacterium; assembly: GCA_964556105.1. Taxonomy (GTDB): domain Bacteria; phylum Myxococcota_A; class UBA796; order UBA796; family CAZKWG01; genus CAZKWG01. The sequence goes on from CAZKWG010000143.1 coordinate 4,230, forward strand.
CGATCGCGACGGCTACCACCGCGGCAGCAGCCTCTGGGTGCGCAGACATTATGTGGACGCGCTCGGCCGCATCGGAGATCGCGCCGCCCTGCCCGCGCTGCTCCTGGCGCTCGACGATCCGGATCCATCCGTCTCCGAGGCCGCCGTCCGCGCGATGGAGTCCGTGGCCCGCTTCTCCATGTCCGAGGGGCGCACGGTGGCGGAGGAGCGCGAGGCCTGGCGGCGCTGGGCGAGCGCGGAGATCCGCAACTTCAGCAAGTGAGCCGGTCTCAGGCCCGGTTGACCACGAACTTCAGCACGGTCTTGCCGATGCCGACCGTGTCCCCAGGGCGCAGCCGCGCGACCGCGACCCGCCGGCCGTTGTGGTAGGTGCCGTTCGTGCTGCCCAGGTCGCGCACGAAGATCATCTCGCGACCGAAGACCTCGATGACCGCGTGCTTTCGAGAGACCTCGAGGTCGTTGAGAGGCACCTCGCCGAGCCGCCGCCCGATCGTGACGTTCCCGCGCATGAAGCGGTAGACCTTGCCCGAGTCCGTGCCGGCGACCGCCTCGACCACGGCGTTCAGCCCGGGCGGCAGTCGCAGGTTCTGGTCGATGAGGTCCGCCGTCGAGCGACCGTCCCCCTCGACCAGCTCCTCGTCCAGGAGCCAGGCGATCTCCGCCTGCCGGGAGCGCCCGGCGGGCGCCTCCTCCTTCTCCGGCGCGTCGGGGAGGCCGACGAAGAGCACGAGGCGCGTGTTGCCGATGGCGACCTCGGCCCCGGGGCGCAGGGCCTCCTCGCGCACGAGGCGCCCGTCGACCATCGTGCCGTTCGTGCTGCCCAGGTCCTGCAGCACCCAGCCGTCGTCGCGCGGGACGATCTGCGCGTGGGTGGAGCTGACCATCGGGTCGTCGATGAGCAGATCGCCGCGTTTACGGCCAATGATCAGCGGTGCCGTCGCCGAGAGCGGGATGTTCAGCCCTTGGCGCGCGCCGGAGATGACCTTGAGAAAACCTGTCGCCATGGAGGATGTCTCAGGCCGAACGGGCGGCGCGCTGCTGCCGGCTCTGGCGCCCCAGGTGGTAGCGATGGTAGCGGCCGGGCAGCGACCTCCCCAGCGCGTCGGCGAGGAAGGCGCCGGCCTCGGCGGCGAGATCCAGGTCTACGCCGGTGTCGACGCCCATGGCCTCGAACATGTGGATCAGGTCCTCGGTCGCGGCGTTTCCGCTGGCGCCCGGGGCGTAGGGACAGCCGCCGACGCCGGCGATGGAGCCGTCGAAGGTGCGCACGCCCAGCGCCCAGGCCGCGAGCGCGTTGGCCAGCGCCAGCCCGCGCGTGTCGTGCAGGTGCAGCGAGAGCGCGCGGAGCGGGATGCCCGCCTCGACCAGGGCCTCGACGATGTGGCGCACCTGACGTGGATTGCCCATGCCGACGGTGTCGCCCAGCACGATCTCGTGGGCGCCCGCCTCGTAGAGCTCCAGCGCCACCGAGCGCACGCTGGCGATGGGGACGTCGCCCTCGTAAGGGCAGCCCATGGCCGTGGAGATGTAGGACCGGACGGTCACGTCCTCATCGCGGGCGACGCCGATGACCTCGCGCAGGTTCGCCAGGCTCTCGGCGCGCGTGCGGTTGAGGTTCTTCTGATTGTGCGTCTCGGACGCGCTCATGAAGGTCGCGACGTGGCGGATCCCGCAGCCGATGGCGCGCTCTACCCCGACCCGGTTCGGCACGAGGCCCCAGTAGCGGACGCCGTCAACCCGCGGGAGCTGTCGCACCACCTCGGCGGCGTCGGCGAGCTGCGGGATCCAGCTGGCCCGCACGAAGCTGGTGACCTCGATGTCCTGGACGCCCGCCGCCACGAGCCGCGCGATGAGCTCCACCTTGGCTTCGGTGGAGACCACCTGCGCCTCGTTCTGGAGCCCGTCACGGGGGGAGACCTCATAGATTCGGATTGCGTCAGGGGTCATGGGATCCCTCTCGCAGAACGTAGCACGTCTCGCGCGCGATGGGTGGACTCCTGCGCGCTCAGGCGCGCCGCCCCATCAGTCGGACCATGATGGCTTTCTGCGCGTGCAACCGGTTCTCCGCCTCGTCGAAGATCGCCGACTGCGGCCCGTCGATGACGGCGTCGGCGACCTCCTCCCCGCGGTGCGCCGGCAGGCAGTGCAGGAAGATCGCGTGGCGTTTGGCGTGCCCCATCAGGTGCGTGTCCACCTGGAAGCCCGCGAACTTCGCGATGCGCTCCTCGCGCTCGGCCTCCTGACCCATGCTGGCCCAGGTGTCGGTGTAGATGACGTCCGCGTCCTCTGCCGCGGCGCGCGGGTCCTCGGTGACGAAGACCGAACCTCCGCTCTCCGACGCCATCTGGGACGCGCTCGCCACGACGGCCTTGTCCGGCCCGTACCCGGCGGGGTGGGCGACGGCCACCCGCATGCCCATGCGCGCCCCGCCGTTGAGCAGCGAGTGCGCCATGTTGTTCCCGTCCCCGATGTACGCCAGCTTCAGCCCCTCGAGCCGACCCAGCTTCTCCTCGATGGTCATCAGGTCGGCCAGCACCTGGCAGGGGTGGAGCAGGTCGGAGAGGCCGTTGATGACCGGCACGGTGGCGTGCTTCGCCAGGTCGAGCACGTCCTGGTGGGCGAAGACGCGCGCCATGATGCCGTCCACATAGCGCGAGAGCACCTGCGCGATGTCCGCCGTCGGCTCACGTTTGCCCAGCGCGATCTCCGTCGGCCCCAGGTACAGCGCCTGCCCGCCCAGCTGGAAGATGCCCACCTCGAAGCTGACCCGGGTGCGCAGCGAGGGCTTCTGGAAGATCATCGCCAGCGACTGCCCGCGCAGGGCGTCGCGGAAGGCGGCCGGGTTGAGCTTGATCTGTCGCGCGAGATCGAGGAGGTTCCGGATCTCTTCGCGGGACTGGTCGGCGAGCGAGAGGAAATGTCGCGCCACGGTGCTGCTCCAGGAGGGCCAGGGGTGCCGAAGCCTAACCCGCGCGCACGCCCTGACCCACGAGGCCCTGCCAGGGCTCGGGGTGCGAGAAGAGAAAACCCTGTCCGAAGCGGCAGCCCAGCGCGATCATCTGCAGGCGTTGGGCCTCGGTCTCCACCCCCTCGCAGACGGTGGCCAGCCCGAGCCCGTTGGCGAGGTGGAGGATGGCCGCGGCGACGTGGGCGCTGCGGCTGTCCTGGATGGCCTGGCGGACGAAGCGCTGGTCCACCTTGATCTCGTCGAGGGTCAGGTCGGCCAGGGTGGCCAGGCCGGAGTAGCCGGTGCCGAAGTCGTCCAGGGAGATGCTCACGCCCAGCTCCTTGCAGCCAGCGATCCAGCGGCGGGCGGCCTCCCCCTGGGCCAGGGCGCTCTCGGTGATCTCCAGCTTCAGGCGGCGCGGCGCGATCTTGTGGTCGCGCAGCGCGCTCTCCAGCGCGAGGTGAAAGCCGCGGTCGCGGAGCTGGGCGGCGGACACGTTCACGCTGACGAAGGTGCCGCGCCCCTGGACCTGGAGCGCGTTGGGCGTGTTCTCCAGCAGCGCCGCCACCCGGCAGGACTCGCGCAGCACCCAGCGGCCGAGGGCCAGGATCAGCCCGGACTCTTCGGCCAGCGGGATGAAGACGTCGGGCGAGATCATCCCGCGCACGGGGTGAATCCAGCGGCTGAGGCCCTCGAAGCCGTGGATCTCGCCCGTGCGCAGGTCGTGCACGGACTGCAGGTAGAGGGTCAGGCCGCCGCCGATCAGGGCCTTCTCCAGCTCGTTCTCCAGGCGCAGGCGGGCGATGGCCTCCGCGCTCTCGGCCGCGGAGCCGGTGACGGGGGCGTCGTCGCCCGGCGAGCGGTGGATCTGGGCGCGCAGCCGGTCGATCAGGCCGGAGATCGCCAGGCGCACCACGGGGTCCAGGGCGGCCAGCCGCGTCTCCAGCCGCTCGCGCTCGATCACGATCAGCTCGCAGTCCACGCGGGCGACGGCCGTCGCCGAGCGCGGCGCGGCGTCCAAGATGGCCATCTCCCCGATGAGCTGTCCGGTGGACACCACCGCCACGCGCCGCAGCTCTCCCTCCTGGCGCGCGAAGATGTCCACCTCGCCGACCTCTACGACATAGGCGACGTCCGCTGGCTCACCCTCGGCGAAGATCCGAGCGCCGGCCCGCACGCGGCGTCGGGTCAGCTCAGACATGACAGGATGGGCCAGTGTGCCATCCCGACATGGTATGGCGGGTGCTCACCCTGCGTCAAACAACTCGCGCGGAGATGAACCGTGTCCATCGCCCCTTTTCTGCTGGTGCTCGGCGTCGCTCAGGACGGTGGCCACCCTCAGGCTGGCTGCACGCGCGCCTGCTGCGAGGCCGCCTGGGAGAGCCCAGCCGAGCGTCACCTGGTCAGCAGCGTCGGTCTGGTCGATCCTGCGCAGGGCCGCTTCTGGATCCTGGACGCGACGCCGGATCTCCCGGATCAGCTCCACCGGTTGCAGCGCGCGCTCCCGGGCGGCAAGCTGGGCGGCCTCCTCCTGACCCACGCCCACATC
>CAZKWG010000143.1:8735-12907 GCA_964556105.1 uncultured Enterobacterales bacterium
GGCCACTACACGGGCCTGATGTACCTGGGGCGCGAGGCGATGGGCGCGCGGGGCATGCCGGTGTGGGCGATGCCGCAGATGCGCAGCTTCCTTCGAGAGAACGGCCCCTGGGAGATGCTGGAGCGACTCGGATACGTGGCCGGTCAGACCCTGGATGCGGGCCAGGAGCTGCAGCTCAGCCCGACCCTGGCGGTGACGCCCATCGTCGTCCCCCACCGCGACGAGTACTCGGAGACCGTGGGCTTCGTCATCCGCGGGCCCACCAGGCGCGCGCTCTACCTGCCGGACATCGACAAGTGGGAGCGCTGGGACACGCCCGTCGAGCAGGTCCTGGCCAGCGTGGACCGCGCCTACGTGGACGGCACCTTCTACGAGGACGGCGAGATTCCCGGGCGCAGCATGGCCCAGATCCCCCACCCCTTCATCGAGGAGTCCCTGGAGCGCTTCGCGCCGCTCCCCGCCGCGGAGCGCGAGAAGGTGCGCTTCATCCACCTGAACCACACCAACCCCGCGCTGCACCGCGGGAGCGCGGCCCAGGCGGTTATCCGCGCGGCGGGCATGGATCTCGCGGTGGAGGGGGAGGTCTTCGGGCTGTGAGCCGGCTGGCTCAAGCCCCCCGCCGCCCCCGCAGCCGGACCTGGACGGGTCGGTCGGTGCGCAGCGTGCCCAGCATGACCGGCTTGACCTCGGCGGCCTCGGGCGCGATCTCCAGGTCGAAGCTCCGCAGGAGCTGCGCCAGGAGCACGGTGGTCTCGACCAGCGAGAAGACGTTGCCGATACACTGGCGCTTGCCCGCCGAGAACGGGATGTAGCTGAAGGGGTGGCGGCCGCGGCTGCGGGCCTCTGAGAAGCGATCGGGGTCGAAGGAGAGCGGGTCGGGCCAGAAGTCGGGGTGGCGGTGGGTGGCGTAGAAGAAGGGCATGACGAGGGTGCCCGCCGGGATGCGGACGCCGCCGATGGTGTCGTCCTCGACGGTGTTGCGGCCGATCACGCCGACCGGCCCGCGCAGGCGCAGGGTCTCGTCGATGACCTGGCGCAGCAGCACGAGGCGCGGGATGTCCTCGACCTCGGGGTCGCGGTCGCCCAGCACGGTGTCGACCTCGGCGCGCATGGCGGCGACCAGCTCGGGGCGCCCGGCGAGGAGGGTGAACATCCAGGTGAGGGTCAGCGCCGTGGTCTCGTGTCCGGCGATGAACATCGTGAACACCTCGTCGCGCACCTCACGGTCGGTGAGCGGGGCGCCGGTCTCCTCGTCGCGGCTGTCCAGGAGCATGGAGAGCAGCGTGCCCTGGTCGGGCCCGGCCCGCCGACCCGCCTCGATGACGCGGTAGACGGCCCCCTCCACCTCCGCCATGGTCCGGTGGAACTTGCGGTTGTAGGGGGTCGGCACCCAGCTCGGCAGGACGATGCCGTTCCCGCCCTGGCTGATCAGCTCCATCGCCTCGCTCAGCGCCTCGTAGGAGACGTCTCCGGCGCCGCTGAGATCGCGCCCGAAGAGGGCGGCCACCACCACCTCCAGCGTGAGGCTGACCATCTCGCGGTGGGCGTCCACCACGAAGGCGGCGTCCCCGTGGCGCTTCTGCAGCGCGTCGTAGAATTGTCGGCCGCTGTCCACCATGATCGCGGTCAGCTTCGCGATGGCGCCGCGGTGAAAGGCCGGCTGCAGCAGGGCGCGCCGACGCTTCCACGCGGCGCCCTCCAGCGCCAGCACGCCGTTGCCGATCACCCGCCGGACGCTGTCATAGGCTGTGCCCTTGACGTAGTTCTTTGCGTTGGTGACCAGGACATGCCGGATCGCCTCGGGATGGACGATCACGGCGGCGGGCTGCCCGAGCTGGACCGAGAAGATGTCGCCGTGCTCCCGCCAGCCGTCCTCGAGAAAGCTGAGGAGCCCCTTGTTGCGGACGCTCAGCGTGTTCCCGATCAGCGGGAGGCCGCGCGGGCCGCGCGGGAGGGGAGTGGAGGACGCGACGGTAGACAGGACACACCTCTCTGGAAAGGAGCTGCTTTCCAGATGGTATGCGAGGACTTTCCAAACGGCAAGTAACTTCGTCGCCGCTCAGATCGCCGCCCCCTCATCCTGCAGATCCAGGCCGGATCCCAGCACGAGCAGGCGCAGCGTCGCCGCCTGGGTTCGTGCGTGCCACTCAGGTGAGCTGCGCGGCACCAGCGCGCTCTGCGCCAGCATCATCGCCACCACCGCGGTCAGGTGCGCCTCGGTGTCGTGGTTGGGCGCGACGTCCGCCCACTGCTCCGCCACGCCGCGGACCAGGCCCAGCCAGGGGGCCGCCTCGTCGCGCAGCCAGGCCATCAGCTCGTCCGGCCGCTCGAGCAGCTCGAAGACGAGGAAGCGCGCGACCTCCGGGTTGTCGCAGAAGCGCGTCAGGATGACCTCGATCAGCCCGCGATAGCGCGCTTTCGAGCGGCTGACCAGCTCGGCCGCCGCCTCGGGGAGCTGCCCCCGCAGCCCGCTCGCGAGCACGCCATAGACCCCGTCCCGCAGCAGAGCCTTCGTGGGGAAGTGGTGCATCAACGCCTGCTTGCTCATCCCGGCGGCGTCCGCGACGTCCTGGACGCTGCTGGCCTCGAAGCCACGCGCGGCGAAGACGGTCAACGCGGACGCCAGGATACGGTCACGCGGAGCATGGCCATCGTAACGAGCAGACACGCGCGCTCCAGTGCGGGAGGGGCCTCCTATCGCGCGTCGCGAGCCTTTGCCGCAGCGCCCTGTGAGGTCCGGCGCGCCACCCCCGCGCGGCGCGTCCTCTGCAGCGGCTCGCTGGGCTCTGGACGTGTCGCGTCGTTCGCGGAGATCAATAGTTATGTTCAGTGTGAAGGACGAGAGCGATTAGCATCACAAGTTAGTTTTTCCGTTGACCGGTCTGGGCGCAGAGGGTAGCCTTGAGGTCCGTCTCTTGCTGCTGCTCAGAGACGTCGCGAGACCAGGCGACTGTCACACAATCGCCACATCGCGATCTCAGGCTCTCCCCCGGACACGGCATGCACGCCTATCGACACGTGGCGATCACGACCAGGGAGTATCACGAGGGGCTCATGAGCTGGGCTCGGCGTGTGCTGTCCGACGGCGGTCCCGGCGTTGCACATGCTCATGGCGGCGGCGCGGCTGCACCTGGCGTTGGAGGAGGTGCTGGCGCCGGCGCGCGCTGAGCTCGGCGTCCTCTGCTGTTCACGAACGGAGTTCGTTCAGGTGACGCGCAGGTGACACCCAAGGTTGGGTCTTACCTCACAGGGTGTATGACGTCGCGGCCAACCCAGGCCCGCAGCGGCTCCGGCACCACGAAGGAGCCGTCCGGCTGCTGGTGCTGCTCGAGCAGGGCGGGGAAGATGCGGCTGGTCGCCAGCCCGGACGCGTTCAGCGTGTGGACCAGACGGGGCTTGCCCTTGGCCTCGGGCCGGTAGCGGATGCTGGCGCGGCGCGCCTGGTAGTCCCCGGCGTAAGAGGCCGAGGAGACCTCCTTGTAGGTCTTCATGCTGGGGATCCAGACCTCGACGTCGTAGGTCACCTGCATCGACGCGCTGGCGTCGCCGGCGGCGAGCATCGAGGTGCGGTAGTGCAGGCCGAGCTGCTCCACGAGGCGCTCGGTCTTGCGCACCAGCTCCTGCAGCGCCTCCTCGCCCTGCTCGGGGGCGACGAACTGGAACATCTCCACCTTGTTGAACTGGTGGCCGCGCACCGTGCCGCGCTCGTCGGTGCGGTGGCTGCCCGCCTCGCGACGGTAGCAGGGGGTGTAGGCGAAGGCCTTGATGGGCAGCTGCTCGGCCGAGAGGATCTCGTCGCGGTAGACGTTCAGGATCGCGGTCTCGGCGGTGGGCAGCAGGAAGAGGCCGCGGTCGCTGCTCTCGGTGGCGATGTGGAAGACGTCGTCGCGGAACTTGGGGAACTGGCCGGCGGCGTAGCCGCACTGCTCGAGCAGCAGGTGCGGGGGCAGCATGAAGGTGTAGCCGTCGCGGTAGTGCTCGCGGCAGAAGAAGTCCACCAGCGCCCACTCCAGCGCGGCGCCCAGGCCGGTGTAGATCCAGAAGCCGTGGCCGCCCAGCTTGGTGCCGCGCTCGAAGTCCACGAGGCCGAGGCGCTGGGCGATGGCGACGTGATCGAAGGGCTTGCTGGCGGGGTCGGGCTGCTCGCCCCACACGCGGATGACCTGGTTGGC